>JABIUH010000248.1 GCA_018701055.1 Woeseia sp.
ATGAAACGAATTGAGGCGACCAACTTCGCATTGGCCAATGACGACGGTGGGGCCACCAGAAACTACGAGGTGGCGGACATCATTCTGATCGGTGTATCGCGTTCAGGCAAGGCGCCTACGTGTCTTTAACTCGCGCTGCAGTACGGCGTTTATGCGGCAAACTTCCCATTGACCGACGATGATTTCGACAATGGTACATTGCCTGACTTTCTTATTAGCCAGAAACACAAATTGGTTGGCCTGACGATCGCGCCAACACGCCTGCAGCAGATTCGCAAGGAACGCCGCGCGTTGGGTCAATATTCGTCAGCAACGCAGGTTCGCTATGAACTGCGTGAAGCAGAAAAAATATTCAAAAAGTATGGAATCCCGCACATCAACACGACGGAATTTTCCATTGAAGAAATTGCGAGCAGAATCCTCAACACTACCGGGGTTGAGCGTCGCGTACGACCGTAATATCTTGTTCAAAACTTCTTTTTTGAAATCGAAATCGCATCCCTTTTGATTTGCGGGTGCTGTGCTATATTCGAGGCATGTTACAAGATTATCAACTCGTGCCGGAAACAGTCGTTACGCCAGGGAGTTTCGTTGGCTTAATGACATTGTACGAGAGTAACTATTTGCGTCTGCTGCAACTCATTCCAGAGATTGAACGTCTTGATGGTTGTTTCCGTTCGGTTGTGCCGGGTGATTGCGACTTGCATATGGATATTCTTGAACGCAGCCGCTATACCGTCACGTTATCGCTTTCGTACGTATTCCAGGAAGACGGCAAGCGTATCGCTGATCCCGATATGAAAATTCGCCTCTACCTTGACGGCAACCTCGCCGAGGCGATGCGGTTCTCCGGTGATCACCGGCATACGGAGTTACGCAAGCTGTTCAGAGCGCACCGATTGGAACTGGATTCTCGATGGCATCGGAATATTATTTTGAATAAATGGCTTGAGTATCTTCATGATCAGGGGCATTTAATCCTCGAGCGGTAGTTCTCCCGCTCTCGCAGGTCCCGAATTACGCGTTCCTTAGCGCCAAAATATCGATTGAATCAAAGACTCAGGCGTCAGCCCTTGTCATTATCTGTGCCTGTAATTCCACACATTCCACTGCGGCCCGATCGCCAGTTATGTAAAAGAGGTGAAACTTGTCGAGTTTGACGGCAATTTTTGGTAGTTCGGAGGAAAAAGAACAGGACAGCGATAAGCTGATGGACGTGTACTGGAACCGTGCCGAGCTCAAAAAAGAGTTTGCTGGAATGCGCAATGAGCAATTTCGTCTCCAAGACAAGATCAAGCAACAAGAAGGCGCGACCGCTCGATTGCAGCAAAAACTCGACCATTTACAGAACTTACTGATTGATGCAGAGTTTTCTCACAACGTCGTCGTCTTTTATCAATTGCGTGGACTGGGATATCAGTGCGAAAGCAAACTCGCGAAATTTGTCGAGCAGCTGAAACGGCAGCGAGAGCAGAAACGTCATCACACGCTGTTGAGTGACTGGCATGAAGGATTGCGTGAAGAATCCAAACAAGTCGAGCTTTAACTTTTGGAGATCCGAGATCTGAATTACCAGCTTGAAGATCAACTTCAGTCAGAGCAGCGTCGATTGCCGACGATGAATGCGTTCACGCGGATTTTTCGTGGCAGATCCGCAATGAAGCTCGTCGATTCGATTGCGACCCAGATTTAAACCGCCGGACGCGAGGAGATTGCAATACGGAATCGCCTCAGTGAAATAAAAGATCGTCAACCGCCGGATAAGCAAGGTCTGGATATTGCTGCGAAACGCTCAATTAACCTGATGATTCTTTCATTTGCACAACAACTGTATTCACATTTCGACGACGCCGGAATAGTGGGTCTTGTCAAAGAATTAACGCAAAAAAGTGTTGGTTCGATTAACTACGGTTCACGCCACGAGTGTGATCAGCTGCTGGATAAAATTGACAATGACTTGGATACCGTGGAGCACAGTGCTGGATTTATTGATGCCTTGCAGAAACGGGCCAAGATGCTACGTGAGCGAGCGGAGTTTTCGAATTCGACAGACGCTGTCCCGTTTGCGGGATCGGTTTCGATATTGATTAAGATTGATCCAAATGGCGTGGTCAGCCAACGCGACATTAATATCGCTGGTGAGAACTACTGGGGAATTTCCAAAGTCTATAGTCGCTAGATCAGCGGCGCGAAGTATTAGATGTCGGTTCGAAACATCTGCCGTCGAAGAATCAAGCGATCGAATTCGTCATCTATTGATTCGGTAATGGTTGAATCTTCCAATAACTCAACCGTCTCAGATACATCGTCAGTTCCAGCGATAGGAGAGGAGATAACACGGTCTTCGTCCGAGTTGCTTGCCTCATTCTCAGTTGAATCAAATATTTCGCGCAGTACCGAGGCTACGCGCGGCGTCAAATAGAGAAATGGAGTTGCGGCGTCACTGCCGATTGAGTCAGCAGAACTCAGAGATTGGATATCCGTAGCGATGTCCAGTATCGCAACATGATCGACGAGATGCAGTTTTGATGCTTCGAAATGCTGGTGGTTGGCAGGCGAGTTCGCCATGCGCGAGATGAGCTCGCAATCGGCTCTATTGATCGTTGCTGCGTAGGTGGCGCTGCTCAATCCAAGCACAATCAATACGACTGCCGAAGCGATATTGCCGGCACCGGGTGACTTTTTCAGCGGATGGCTTTTTCCCACTACGACCTCTACTTGGCTTTGATTAGGTATGTTGGTGTTGTACTTCAGTATAACACCGGTTCCTCGTCATGCAAGCTGGCATCATCTGCGTCAGATTTTAGTTATTGCTACCGCTTCGTGCGGTTTGAACCGGCTTGTCCTTGATTTTGCGTATCG
>JABIUH010000144.1 GCA_018701055.1 Woeseia sp.
ATGGCCCGGGCGTGATCAATTTTCTTTTGAGTGTCGGCCCGGTCAGCCCCCAGCTGTTGGGCCTTACTGTAAGACTCGATCGCTTCCGCGGGGCGGCCCGCAATCAGCTCAAGGTCGCCGTTAGTTACGTGGCCCCATGAAAATTCAGGGCGAAGCTGCAACGCCATCTTGATGTGGGCCAACGCGTCTTCCGGGCGCTTTAGCGATATCAGCGCGCGGCCAGCCAGGCACAGCAGATGTGCGTCCGTGGGGTAATGCTCCAGCCCCTCCAGAGCTATGCTCGCACCTTGCTCCGAGTTTCCAGAGCGCAGCTCTGTAGTTGCACGATCGAAGATGTCTTCCGGGTTATTTGGCTGGCTAATGAGAGCCTCCTGGTCGAATCGAGTGAAGCTTAATATGTAATCGGAGTTTCAGCATAGCCGAATTCGGATGACCAGACTCTCGAACATCTAATGCAATGGGATGCTTGTGTAAGACTGGTGATCGGAATACCTTTGCATTCATAGTGAGTCATTGCCTGCTGCGCACACCTTGAGATCATTCAAAGACGCCGTTCGAAACCGTGATTTTGCCGTCAGCGCGGAAATCTTCCTGCGTCCGGAATCCAGCGTAGATTCTATCAATGAACAAGCGGATCTTCTGCGGGACCATGTTGACGCCATATTGCTTACCGATAATCAATTCGGGCAACTACACATGTCGACGCTGGTCGCAGCCAGCATACTGATCAACGCCGGCGTCGATCCTATCGTGCAGATCGCCAGCCGCAATCGAAACAGGTTCGCACTAATCAGCGACCTGATCGGCGCGGCGGCTCTGGGCGTCACCAGTCTACTGTTGGTGAGAGGCCAACATGCACCGAAGGAATTCAAACCGCGCCCGAAGCCCGTGCTCGATGTGAATGCGACAGAGCTCATTCGAATAGCATCGACCGTCAATCAAGGCCCGGGAATTTCGCATTCTCCGGACTTTTATATTGGCGGTCTTGTGACAGCTCACCGGCCAAAGAAAAGCTGGAATGGAAAAATATTGGTGGATAAAATCGATGCTGGAGCAAGATTCTTACAGGCCCACATTTGCATGGATATAGAGGTCCTAAAAACCTTTATGAAAAGACTTGTGGACAATGGCATCGTAAGCAGAACAAGTATCATTGGGGCGACCGCAATTTTGGGTTCTGCAGAGGACGCCAGGTGGTTGCGAGAGAATCGTCGCCATGTGTTAATTCCGGATTCTGTCGTGGACCGCCTGGAACAAGCCTCCGATCCGCGGCAGGAAGGCATCAACATTTGTACTGAGATCTTGCAGGCAATGCGTGATATTCCCGGCATTTCTGGCGCCAACATTATGGCAGCACGGGATCTTGCCACAATTCCGGAGGCGATCGACGCGGCTGGCCTCCAACAGTAAATGGTCTGGGCAGAAGTTAGATCACTGAACTGTAATTTGTTGTAATCATAAGAGAAGCTGTTGAAGTGATCCTCGTATGATGCAGCGTGCGGGCTCAGGCGCGTACTGATCCTACTTCTGAATCTCGACAAACACCGGATTTGAATAGAACCAGAGGTCTGCCCAGGGATTCTCATCGGGCGGGTCGACCGCTGGTTCGGCTTCATTTGTATTGGTGCCGCGCACGCGAATGTAGACGGGGCCGCTGACGTTGAGCATGTGACTCATATCAATAAATTCCCCGTCCCGCCGCCAATCGGATGGGGAAAATCGTCTGACCACTGTGGTCGACTCGTTAACGTCGAGCGTCCGGTCATCACTTACTCCAGTGACATGGCCAACGATCAGGTCGATCCTCGCGACCTCTGGATTGTCATCATTATGATTGGAGCCGAGCGGGTCTCTTGCCCGAATGCGGATTTTCACATCACCGGGTGTCGACAGAATGATTGTTCCACCAATCTCTGCCAGGCCGGATTCGCCTTTGACGTCGGTCACATCGACATAGAGTTCAGAGATGAGATCGCCTGTAGTAACGAAAATTTTGCCGCGGCGCAGGCTTTCCAGAATCGACGCGTGATTTTTTCTAGCAAAAACGTAAGTCTTGGGATACTCGCCCGGCCAGAAGGCGACACCGCCTTCTGAGTAGTGTCGGTGAGAATCGGAGTTGGCCGTAATCCACCAACGCCGACCTTCTCCCAGCATTGCATCCCAGAATCCACCCAGCCGTGCGGCCAACTGGTCGAAGCCTCCCATGGTCGGATAATCGAAATACCAACCGCGCGGGGCAGGGTTGGTGCTAAGGGGCCCAGCCTGATGGCCCGGTGCCCCTTCCATACCGACTGAGACTTCAGGTGCTGCATCATTCCAGTTGCGCAATTCATGTGGATCGGTATCCCCGTATTCACCAAGCCCCGTGGCACTCCTGGCAGGATGATTAGCAATGACAACAGGTTTGTCGGCAAGCCTGTCCATGGCTTGTAAAGCTTCTATCATCCTTATTTCCTGGTCGCGTTCCCGCATTTCTTCTTCAGTCCATTTCTCCTCTTTGTCAAAACGTGATTCGAGCTCGCGTAGTACGTTCGACTCCTCACTCGTGTACGGCACGATGATGCTTGAGTGGTCCGCTCCGGGGCTGTTCAGCTCCAGACCGTAAAACTGAATCAGCTCCGGCAAGGCAGCGCGGGATAATTGGAGTTCCGGATAAGCGAGTTCAAAATTAATCTTGCTGTGATTCGGGCCACCATGATCTGTAGTAACCGTCCACTCGAGGCCAAAGTGGCGCGCCATCAGTGCGTTCATGGGGATCGGATAAACGCCATCGTCACCGACGGTAAACTCGCTCGGATCTTCCTGATCATAGCTGACACTGTAACGGCTGTGCATATGATGGTCGCCTGCAAGCCAACTCTCTTCAGGCTCGCGTTCGACCGCATCCTGCACCGCACAGGCAGAAAAAAACAGCCCCAAATGGACGACGATGACTACCCTCATTGAGTTGCGGAATGTATGCATCAAAGTCCGTGGATCCTGGTGAGTGGAATACATTGGCATCTTTGCTCAGGCATCATCTTTAAGTCAACGGGGTTCTCCGCAACAGCGCAAATCCTATCCGTCCTTAAAAACCAGCCAAATGTTCGCGTTACCCTCTAAAGCGGACATCAGGACTTAACTCAACTGTCCACCAAACCTGAGCAAGGCCAATTGGAAAAAGCGGATATTCTGGTTTTGTTATCGAATCCGATTGCTGTGGGACTTTTACGGGAGTCAGTCCTGCATCGTTATGCACAAGTGTCCGCACGTCAACAATGAAGGTCTGAACGCAATGGAACAGTTCCGGGCCGGACGACATGAGCTGCTATCCACGCCATTTGACGTGATCGAGAGACAAATAAGAGCCGAGCTCGACGAACTATTGGGAGGTGCCGGGTTTAACGCAGCCGAAGACATTGAAGCGATCATTGTCAACCGCTGGGCTCATGGATACGCCTATACCCGCAATTTCCATAGTTTATTCGACCAGGATTACGAGGACCCAAACGATCCGCGTTACCCTCATGTCCACGCGCGTAAACCGTTTGGCCAGATTAGCATCGCAAATTCAGACGCCGGTGCTAATGCGATGGTGGAAGAGGCAATAGAACAGGCTCACAGAGCGGTAAATGAGCTGCGGAACACAGAGTAGCCGAACGACTGCTTCTGGCCGAAAGCAGCCCCTCAATCAGCATTGATTCCATGCTTCTGAGTGTCCGCTATTTGGAATAGCGGACATTAGGCGACCAGCGGAAACGGCTCAATTTCGATTTGCATATAATTCGTATAGCGCGCCCCCGCTTCCAAATACAAAAAAACCAGCCCATTCGGACCGGCCTTTTCGTATCTTACAGCGTGAATAGGATTGCCTCCGAAGTGCTTAGCGCTCTTCTGGAATGATGATTAAAGATCAATCCGCACCGTCCGCTTTTCTCGCGCGATAATATCCCTGGAAGACATCGCCCTTTTCGCAAACGACTTTCATTGAGCGCCAGTTTTCGACAAAGTGATCCGCTTCTTGTTTTCCTAGAAGTTCTACCATACGAGGGTAAAGCTCCGATCGGATTTCGTCGTATTCTTCTTGTACGCGCTGCCGATACCAATCGGAACGGTCCGACATTTCGATATCGACAAAGCCCGCACCTTGAATCATCGCTTCGTATTCATCGAACGTTTTCATCGAATACGTCAGCCGTTCCATTTTGAACCAGTAACGCATGTCCTCACTGTAATCACCCTCGGGCTTCATCCAGTCATAGGCGGTCAGGGAACCGCCCGGTTTGAGCACGCGTAGGGCTTCTTCGAAAATCTCTTTCTTGTTTTCGATCTGCATGATGACACCGGTGCTCAGCACGACGTCGAATGAATCGTCGGGAAATGGCCACGGGCCCGGTTGCACTTGAACAAACTCGCAATTTGAATCCAGCCCAAGTTTTCCTACCCGGAGTTTTGCTTGTTCGATAAGCTGCGACTCAATGTCTATGCCAACAACATTGGCACCATACTTCGATGCCAGAAGGAACGCGGGTCCACCTATCCCGCAGCCAATGTCGAGAATTCGTAAATCTCGAACGTCGAGACCGTCCATGAGATTAGCAATATTGCCGTCGCCGCCGGGAGCCATAAATCCTGTGCCCCAAATTAGCTCCAGCATCGTGGTCATCGCGTCGTTATATTCGATTTCCTGAGTCATGTTGTGATTCTACCCGGAACGGGTGCGACGCAAAAGTCCGCATTGTCTGCTTGTGTTGTGCAAAATCAGGATAGACTTTGATTGATTTCCGGTCTTCCTCTTGTTGAGTGTAATGTGCATGATGTGGTGGTTCGCGGAGCAGTCTTCGATGGATATGCACAGGTGGTTGTTATCATAAAAGAACAGTTAAACAACAAGAATTCTTCTGTATCACTGGCTTGATGAGGCAATGAAGACATATGATGCCATCGTTATTGGCGCCGGGCACAATGGCCTGACTAACGCGGCATACTTGGCCAAATCGGGGTTGGATGTCCTGTGTCTCGAGAAGAATGACTATATCGGTGGCGCGACCGTCAGCCGCAATCTTTTTGAAGACCGGCTTTATTCGAACTGTTCCTATGTTTGTAGCCTACTTCGTCCTGAAATCTATCGCGATCTCGACCTTGCACGTCACGGGCTGCAAGTGACGCCTTATGGCGGCGATACCATCCTCATGGAGAATGGCGATTACTTTGGCCACTATGAGGACGCGGAAGTGCGTTATCGTGAAATGGCAAGATTCTCCAAGCGCGACGCGGACGCCTACGAACGTTACTCAACCGATACGATGCGCCAGTGTCGTTTTATCCGTGACTTTCTGTTGCGGACGCCGGCCGACCCGACATCATTCAAGCTACGTGATCTGCGAGAACTGGCCTATCTCGGTGCGAAATTCTTCGAATTGGGCGAACAGGAGATGTACGACACGATTCGCTTCTGGACGATGAGTATTGCTGAGTTTCTTGATGAATATTTCGAGACTGACGTTATTAAGGCAGGATTATCCGGCGGCGGTATACAGGGGACTGCGCTCGGTATCTACTCACCAGGCACCGCCTATGTTCTGTTGCATCACGCGATGGGCGAGGTCGATGGCAATATTGGTGCGTGGGGTTACGCGCGCGGCGGCATGGGCGCTGTCGCCGACGCGATCAGCAAATCGTTCTTGTCGCACGGCGGTGAACTCAAGTCTGGTGCTGGCGTTGAGCAGATTCTCGTAAGCAATGGTCGCGTAACGGGTGTGGCGCTGTCGACGGGAGAAGAGATCAGTGCCCGTATCGTTGTGTCCGCAATGGATATCAAAAATACCTTTATCCGTTGTATGGATGAAAGCGATCTTGATCCGGACTTCTATAATCGCGTCAAGCATTTCAAAAGTCGCGGTTCATCGGGCAAACTCAACATAGCGCTGGGCGGGCTGCCGACATTTCCAGCGCTGCCTAAGGACAGTCCGCTGCTCAAAGGCGACATACACTTTGTCGACTCCATGGAGCGCTTGGAACGTGCTTACGACGATTGGAAGGACGGGACGTGGTCGAAGGATCCCTATGTTGATGTTGTTTTTCCGACGCTCATCGACCCAACAATGGCGCCGCCCGGTAAACACTACATGAGTTGCTTTATCCAGTATTGTCCAGCGCAAATTGAAGGGCGCGATTGGACGAATGAAGAGCGGCAGCAGTTCGGCCAGACCGTTATTGATCAGGTCGCCCGATTCAGCCCCGACTTCAAAGACCTGATCGAACATGTGGAGATTCGCACGCCTGCCGATATTGAGGAAGAGATTGGCATCACTGAAGGTAATATTTTTCACGGCGAGCTAACGATGGATCAGCTCATGTTCAACCGGCCGCTACCAGGGTATGCGCAATATCGAGGTCCGCTCGGCGGGCTATACCTGTGCGGCTCCAGTAGTCACCCTGGCGGCGGCGTAATGTCCGCTCCGGGCTGTAACGCTGCTCGCGAAATACTCTTTGATCTCAAACGTCCGGACATCACGCCAGTAAGCTACGGTGATGATTGAGGATTTGGCGGACGCAGTCTGTTCGCAAATTTCCCCTAGGTATTGTGCTCTGCCCGTCTATGGGCTTTGATCTCATACGTCACTTCAGCTTGCTCTCGTCATCTAGGTGGGCGCGTAATTGTCGCAACGATTTGCACCGTCGAGCACGGGGCTCCGTGCGTGAATTATTCTGAAAATCGATAGGGAGAGATTGCTATATGGGTATTAGCCCGTTACAGCGGCGTCGAGACCTGGCATTGGGTTCCGGTGCGGAGCTTTTTTATGACCGGCCACTCGAGATCATACGTGGGGAAGGCGTTTACCTGTACGACAGAGAGGGTCGACGTTACGTTGACATGTACAACAATGTACCTGTCGTAGGGCACGCTAACCCGGCTATCGTAAAGGCCATGTCGGAGCAACAGGCTACCGTCAACGTTCACAGTCGGTATCTTCACGACGGAATCGTGACCTTTGCCGAACGGCTGGCCGCGCTCAATCATGATCGTATTGAGAGCGTCGTTTTTAGTTGCAGTGGAACGGAGGCGGTCGAAGTCGCCATTCAAATGGCGCGCGTCGTTACTGGAAAGCGCGGTATCGTTTGCACGGATGCCACCTATCATGGCAACACTGAGCTCGTTGGGTCGCTGAGCTACCTGGGTAGTGAACCGCCCGAGTCAGGTGACATTCGTGCTTTTCCGTTCCCTGAGCGCTTCAGACCCTTAGTCGACGGCGTGAGCGAGGAGAAATTGTGCGAAGCGTATCTCGACCGTGTCGCAGCCTGTATTGCTAGCCTAAAAGCTGAGGGATGCGGATTTGCGACGCTTATCATGTGCTCGATTTTTGCCAATGAAGGCCCGCCGGAAATTCCGTCTGGTTTCATGGCTAAGGTCACTGACTTGGTACATCGAGAAGGCGGGCTGGTTATAGCCGACGAGGTGCAGTCTGGATATGGCCGCACTGGCCAAATGTGGGGCTACGAAAAGACAGAATTTCTACCGGACATTGTTGTCACTGGTAAGCCGATGGGTAATGGCTTGCCGATTTCGGCAACGGCTGCCAGCAAGGAATTCGTGGATGCGTTTCGAGCGGAGAAGGACTATTTCAATACCTGCGCTGCGACGCCTTTGCAGGCTGCCGTCGGCATGGCGGTGTTAGACGAGATTGAACGCCTTGATCTGATTCAGCATGCCGCTAGTGTCGGCGACCGGTTAACCGGCGAATTGAAAAGTCGGGTAGCCGGAAACGAAGCGATCGGCGATGTGCGTGGTTACGGGCTCTTCCTTGGTGTCGAATTAGTCAAGGATAGTAATAGTAAGGAACCGGATGCCGCTTTGACGCTCGCGATGTCTGATCGTATGAAGGACAAGGGCTTCCTTGTTTCGTACTCGGGCAGATTCAATAACGTCCTGAAGATCAGGCCGCCGCTAGTGTTCTCCGATGACAATGCGACTGATTTCCTCTACGCTTTCGACGAATGCGTGGGGGAAATGTGTGGATAATTCGGGATGACAAACGACGGCGGCAAATTACTGCGTCACCGCACCGTATTCGACCATTGGAAATCGCTGTCCATTGGTATCTACATGGCTTTAGTCGGTTATGCAGTCATGACTGGTCTCCCTGTATTGAGTTCATCGTGGGTTGAACACCTTGGCTTGTCTGACATCCAAGTGGGTCGCGTCGCTGGCGCCGATCTTGGCGGATTCGCGCTTGGCGCATTGATCGCTGCTTTGTTCGTTGCAAAGATTGATCGGCGCTATATGGCAGTTGCTGCGGCAATCCTGACGATTGTGCTAAACGCGGTTTGCATTTTCTACGAGAGCTACGAGGCGACAATTTTGCTCCGATTCGCGGCTGGAATCGGCAGTGGCATCTTCACGGGTGTCGCCATCGCAACCATTGCGGGTCACTCCAAGCCTGCGTTTGCATTTAGCCTCGAGATTTTCTTTTTCGCAGGCATGCAGGGTCTCGAGATCAAGTTTCTGCCTTATCTGTCTTTAGAGGGTATCTATATCTCGTTCATCATCGCCTACGTGATTAGTCTCTTGTTCATATCCTGGCTGCCTAGGCACCCGGTAGACAAGTCGCTTGACGTCGTTGTCGATGCCGAAGAGACAGACGAACGACATCACTCGGAGCACAAACATGTGCCTGCATACGTTCCTTGGCTGGTACTAACAGCCATTGTTGTAACGTATATCGGAATCGGCGCGTACTGGACTTACATTGAGTTGTCGACTGTGGGCTCTGATGCGTCGCCTGAATGGGTTGCGAGCATGCTTTGGGTGTCATCCGTGTTTTCTGTGATCGGCTGTTTATTCGCGGTGTTACTCAGTAATAAGTACGGCCTGGCAAGACCATTGTTTGTCACGCTGATTTTACAGGCTGCGATCGTCGTGATGCTCGTGTTCGGCATTACCAATTTGACAGTCGCGCTGAGCATGTTCTTATTCAATTTTTTCTGGATCTTTATCGATGTCTATCAGGATTCAACGATCGCCAACGTTGATCATTCCGGTAGATTCCCGGCGATGATTCCTGCTGCACAGGGCCTGGGAAATTTTCTCGGCCCGAACATAGCTGCATCGGTGCTTGCATTTGGCTTCGGTTACGACGGCGTATTTATTATGTGCGGAATCGCGTCTATCGCGGCAATGTTCATTTACCTCTACATGTACTTGATGCTTAAAAAGACGATTCCGGCGCTTGCTGATACTTCCTAACGCTACGCCACATATTATTGGCGTGTAAAAACGCAGAGGATGAAAATGCTCAACGTAGACATCGAGGAAAGATATACAGAGGCGGCATGGGCGGCCCTGGATTACTTTCCGATCAAGGCAGAATCCTTGGGCCTCGTTTCGCATTCAGAAAACGTGACGTTTCGGGTTTCGCCTCGCAGCGGTGGTTTGGACTATGTCCTCAGGTTGCATCGACCCGGCTATTGTTCGATCGAGGAACTCGAATCGGAACGGGTATGGGTCAGCGCGCTAAAGGAAACCGGTGTCACGGTTCAGGAATCAGTCGAGACTCTGGAGGGAGGGCACTTCGCACTTGTCGACATACCGGGAAGCAATGAACAATGCTATGTGGGAATGACAACATGGCATGAAGGAGAGCCGCTTCGTGACTATTTGGTGACTTGCTCGGATGGCGTAAAGCGAGCTCAGCTCTTGCGTAGATTCGGCGAGATCGCCGCGGCCTTTCACAACCAGTCGACAGGCTGGTCGGTCCCGTCGGGATTCGTTCGCCGACGCCTGGATCAAGACGCCTTGCTCGGAGAAGCACCGTTCTGGGGTCGATTCTGGGAGCATCCGGAACTGACTGCCGAAGAACAGTCGTTGCTGCGTCGGGCCAAAGAATGGGGTCGCGATGTACTCAGCGACTACGGTGATAAGCATGACAATTTCAGTTTAATTCACGCCGATTTTACGCCCGACAACATCATTTACGACGGCAACAACCTAGCCATTATTGATTTTGATGACGCGGCCTTCGGATGGCATGCGTATGATCTTGCGTCGGTTCTAGTCGAGTGCCAGTTCGATGACGACTATGCGGCATTGGAGGCGGCCTTGCTGGAAGGGTATCGGACACATCGATCGATGGAGCCTCGAGACATAGACATGCTCCCCAGTTTCAAGTTGATTCGCGGGATGGCAATTATCGGTTGGTTTTATCAACGACCTGAGCACGCGGGATCAGCCTATTTCGAGAGATTCAAGACCTGGGTACTCGACGCGTGTGTGCGAAGACGAATTTGAGAATGATTGCATTCCTACTGGTCAAGTGCAGGCGCGCTCGATCATCCTGGAATGTATCAGCACCCTCGCTACGAGAAATTGAACGTCTGTTTTGCACCCCGGAAGCGGCCGTTGAGGTAGT
The DNA here is from genome assembly GCA_018701055.1 of Woeseia sp. Classification (GTDB taxonomy): domain Bacteria; phylum Pseudomonadota; class Gammaproteobacteria; order Steroidobacterales; family Woeseiaceae; genus SZUA-117. The sequence goes on from JABIUH010000144.1 coordinate 10,389, forward strand.
ATGGGTGAAGAGGTCCGATTGTGATCCACGGCGAAGGTCGCTTAGTAAGACCGGTAAAGTCGAGAATGCAGGTAAAAAAATTGCAATACAGACTCAGGTTGAATACATTCTTGCTACTATTCTTGGCTGCTTGCGCTGACAGCGCACAATATGGAAAAACATCACCCCAATTGTCCGTAACTGACGAAAAATTTCTACTGACCTACCCCAATCTTGAAGATTCACAAGGCGAGGTAGTGCTGGAAAACGAACATGTCGTTGTGCAACGGCTTGTCGTGCCCGCCGGGAAATGGGAAGGCGTTCATAGTCACCCCGGGAATCAGCTCTATGTGCACATTAAGGGTGGAGAGTGGACTGGGCGATTAGGCGACCAACTTGAGTATTCGGAAGAAATTAGCCCTGACGGAGAAGTCGGCTGGATGGATGCCATTCCACTCAGTGCTGAACACGATTCTGGCAACACCGGCGACACACCGATCGATATTATTTACGTGACGCTAAAAAGTGACGAGCCGATTGCACCTGACGGCGAGCATACGGCACAACATTACCCAAAAATACCAATGAAACTATTGCTGGAAAACGATCGAATGATCGTTCAGCGGGTTCAAGTTGGGCCGGGTGAATGGGAGGGTGTTCACAGTCACCCTGGTAACCAGGTTTTCATTCACGTCAAAGGCGGTGAGTGGTCGGGTCGCAGGGGCGGCAAATCCACTGGATCAACTGTTGTCAGAGAAGATGGCGCAGTTGGTTGGATGGACGCCATTGACTTGAGCGAAGAACACGAATCTGGAAATACTGGTGACACCACCATCGACCTTATTTGGATTACGCTGAAGTAAACGGGGCAAGGGACGTCTCTGAGAAGGGTTTACGGCAACTTCCTACAGGAATTAGGGGTCGAGCTGCATTTATGGATAGGAAACTCTATCTCGAGATTGAGGGCCGAAGAACGGAAAACCGGCGCTGAATCCTGGCATCGGAGTTGAATTTTTGGGTGATTCACTTCAGACGAATCCGCCGCGTGACTGTCGGAACAGCACAAATCACGCCCCCGCTACCGAACGAAGAAAGGGTCCCCTTGTGGGGCCCATTTTTGTCGCTCCTCCCGTCATTGCGAGGAGCGCAGCGACGAAGCAATCCATAGATCGCTTCGCTACGCTCGCGATGACACCGATTGGCTGAGCCATGCAATCGCGATGGCCATCCTGTCCGCGCGACCAAATAAGAAAGGTGTCCCTCGTAAATGGGCCCCTTTTTTTTCGCAATTGTCGAAGTGTTGAACTGACGAGGGGAGTGGGTTCAAGTTGAGGCGCGACGATGTGCAACATCGGAACAATGGCGCAGAGACAATCTGAGCGTCGTAGAAGTGTGGCCCAGTGTTACCCGTCACTGCGACGTGATCCGACAATCATTAAAGCGGCTTTCTTCAAGGGGGCGAGGGACGGGGTCCGACTGATTTTGACTATCAAGCGCCATGACGAACCGCGGAAACACTTCTGCTTCTTATTTTTCCGTGTTCACCGGCGCATGTCGAAATCGAACCATCACGGGGTCAGAGTACTTTCAATAGTGGTGTCATAGTACAATTGCACAGCCACCATAGGCATAAAAATTACTCTGACCCTCACAATTCGTTGCAATTTATAAGGCACCGTTATCATGAATTTCAAAGCATTAAAATACGCTGTAATTTTTTCACTCTTGTCACCTGTTGCGTTTGCACAATTGGTGAAGAAGGATGAAACTGCTGATCGTAATTATTTTAATGAAGATGGCACCATGCGCATCGCCATCGCCATCGCCATCGCCATCGCCATTGCCAAGCAGCTTCAGCGTCCATCGTCAGGCGGGGGGAAGAATGCGCTTGATGGTCCTGACGTCATGGCTAATGGTGGAATTCAGGATCTGCTGAAAGACATGAATGCTACCGTTCGTGTTTCAAACGCGGAACTGTCGGAACGCGAAAAAAC
>JABIUH010000310.1 GCA_018701055.1 Woeseia sp.
AAAGGCGGTAAGAGTACGGATACGTTCGACAAGGTTCTGATTTCCATCGGCCGCCGTGCGAACGGTAACCAACTTGATGCGGAAAAAGCGGGTGTTCGAGTAAGTGGGCGCGGCATCATCACCGTCAACAAACATATGCAGACCAACGTCGAACACATATTCGCGATTGGCGATTTGGCGGGTGGGCCAATGTTGGCTCACAAGGCCACGCATGAAGCGAAGGTTGCGGCAGAAGTTGCAGCAGGTGAAAAGAGTGCATTTGATGCCCGGACGATTCCGTCTGTTGCCTATACTGACCCAGAGATTGCTTGGGTTGGCCTGACTGAAACAGATGCAAAGGCTAATGGTGATGGTTACGAAAAGGCACAGTTTCCCTGGGCGGCGAGTGGCCGCGCACTGTCACTTGGTCGTGATGAGGGTTTTACAAAGCTTTTGTTTGACAAAGCGACCGGCCGAGTCTTGGGTGGCGGGATCGTGGGCCCACATGCTGGCGACCTTATCGCCGAGATCGGTTTGGCGGTTGAAATGGGCGCTGATGCGACAGACCTCAGCCTGACAATTCATCCACACCCTACGTTGTCGGAGACTATAGCGTTTGCTGCCGAAGCATTTGAAGGAACGTTGACCGATTTGTACCTGCCAAAGAAGCGTTAGTCCAGTGGTCCGCCAAGGCAGGTTTGTTGGGTTCAGAGCCACCTTGCTGGACCACTAGATTGCAAACGATAACGACAGCGCTTCTATCACTATTGGTCGAAAATGCGGGCCGAGATTTTGGCATGGCCGAGACCTTGCCGCCGGCCGTTTATCACGATCCGGGTATTCACGATCTTGAGCTAGAGAAAATATTTCGCCGCGACTGGATTTGTCTTGGACGACTCGCTGAGATTCCTGCTCCGGGAGACTATCTATGCCGAGATATCGCTGCTTCTCCCGTTATCGTCGTTCGGCAGAAGGACGGCTCAGTGAAGGCGCTCGCTAATATTTGCGCACATAGAGCGACGCGTTTGCTCGAGTGCGATGGACACGTGAGTCGTATTAGTTGCCCCTATCATTCATGGACCTACGCAATTGATGGGCAGTTAATTGGTGCGCCTTTCATGCAGGATACGCCAGGATTCGACATCGCAAGGTACCGTCTAAAAGAGCTTGCATGCGATACGTGGGAAGGCTTTATATATGTCAGCCTCGATACAAACGCGCAGTCACTTGCGACACGTCTTGGGGCGCTAACTGACTTAGTTGGCGACTTTCGCATGGCCGACTATGTTCCGGTTTTTTCGCAGGTAGACACATGGGACGCCAATTGGAAATGTCTCGTCGAAAATTACATGGATGCCTACCATATCCATCGCGTGCACAAGAATTCTTTCGGAAAATATGGCGCGTCCGAAGATTGGACTAAGTTGTTTGATGGCGAGGACGCGTTCAGTTATCACTACGTGCAGGAGGATGAAGATCCGCGGTCGGTGTCAGCACATCCAAACAACACCTGGCTGAAAGGAGACAACCGAAACCGTACCTACCTGATTAATATATTTCCTGCCCACACAATACAATTGCAGCCCGACATGCTGTGGTATCTGTCGATACTTCCACAAGGAACTGAATGCTTGGAGGTCCGCTGGGGAGTATCGATCCCAGGAGAGATTCTCGAAGCAGCGGCCGTGAAGCAAGAACACATCGATGACCTGATGCAATTACTGCATCAGGTAAACAGCGAAGATCAGCCGATTGTTGAAAATCTGGGTAGGTCTACGCGATCTCCCGAGGCAACCCGGGGACCGCTTAGTTACTTGGAACGAAACGTGTGGCAATTCGGGCGTTATCTCTCCCGAGCGCTGTCCGCTTAAGTTCGACGGCCTGTTTCTACGCTGCCTGATCCGATGTTTGATTGGGATACAGCACATCCAATGGTACTGAGCGACCGTTGTCTTGAACCACGCGGCAATGAAAACGTTGCAGGCGTCGCGGTTCTTTGACACCGCATGAGTGCGCCAGTACGCCGATTTCTTTATGCATGTTTTTCGAGTACTGATAAACACGTTCTGCTTTGTTCGTAACGTCCAATCCGCCTTGTAACTTCTTGTCGTGGGTCGTGATGCCGGTTGGGCAGGTATTCATGTTGCATTGCAACGCCTGAATACAACCCAGTGAAAACATGAAGCCACGTGCAGAGTTTATAAAATCTGCGCCGACACACAATGCCCACGCAGCTTCTGCTGGAGTGACCATTTTTCCACTCGCAATGACTTTGACGCGATCTTTTAGGCCGTGCCGTACGAGCATATCGACTACCAGTGGCAGGCTTTCACGCAATGGCAAACCGACGTTATCCATTAGACTCATGGGTGCCGCGCCAGAACCACCATCACCGCTGTCTACTGTAATGAAATCCGGCGCACTTTCGATACCACGCTCACTGATGAGATCAAACAATTCATCCAGCCAACCGTAGGCACCAATGACGCTTTTGAAGCCGACAGGCTTTCCCGTCACGTCACGAACACGATTGATCATGTTGAGTAAGTCGTCAGCCGAACCAATATCAGGATGGCGGTTAGGGCTAATTGAATCCGCGCCGACTTCAATGCCACGAATCTTGGCAATTTCCTTGGTTACTTTTCCACCGGGCAGAATTCCGCCTTTCCCGGGCTTCGCGCCCTGACTAAGCTTTATCTCGATCATTTTGACCTGTTCGTGGCCGGAAACCTCACGTAATTTCTCATCGCTTAACGAGCCATCCAGGTTGCGCACTCCGTATTTGGCGGTTCCAATTTGAAATACAATGTCCGCACCGCCTTCGAGGTGATACGGAGAAAGGCCACCTTCGCCCGTGTTCATCCAATTGCCGGCCTTTTTCGATCCTTTGGAAAGTGCTTGCACAGCAGGTTTTGAAATTGCACCAAAACTCATCGCCGAAACATTGAATAATGAATTGGTTGCGTAGGGTTGTTTGCAATAAGGGCCAATCTTTACAGTTGATGTTGGCGCAATGTCGGCTTCCAAGACTGGATAAGGACAATTGACAAAAATTATGGTACCTACAGGACGCAAATCTCGGGTGGAGCCAAACGCAACGGTATTGTCGAATCCTTTGGCAGCTCGATAAACCCAGGTTCTCTGCGCTCTGTTGAATGGCATCTCCTCTCGATCTTGCGCGAAAAAATACTGACGAAAGTACTCGCCGAGTTTTTCAAAAAAATAGCGAAATCGCCCAATGACGGGAAAGTTACGTCGAAT
>JABIUH010000234.1 GCA_018701055.1 Woeseia sp.
GACAATTCTTTGATTTATGCGACGACCGATCAGTCATTCGCAAAAATTCACGGCATTGAAGGTATACCAATGTTTAGCGCGGGCAACGCGGGTGGCCGGATCAAAACGGGTTTACACATCGATGGTGGCGGTAGTCCGGGTACAAGGCTTGGCTATACGGCAATGCGGCTGATGGGCGTGGAAACGCCATCCTGGGGAAATCAAAGTAATACGACGTCAAGCGAGATCGGCGAAATAATGGCCTAGTAGTGCAATCGTGCGGGAAGCCTGGCTCGGAGCCCAGAATGACAATTCGAAATTCTTTATTTTCAGATAGAACTCAGCATCGGTTGAGCGGTCTTGCTCTATTCGCGTGCATTGTGTTGGCAGTTCCAAACGCAATGGCAGAAGTAGTCGTTGAGCAATACAAGAGCGTACCGATGCCGGCTGGAATCCGAATCGAAGCGACAGAACTGGACGGGCCAGTCTTTGCTGATGCAGTCGGACGCACAATTTATACCTGGCCTTCGCATAAGCAACGCAATGGGTACAGCGGCGAAACGCAAGGCAATCCGGCTTGTTACGATGAAGTGTTGACGGTGACCGCTGGTCTTATGAGTCCGTATCCGCCGGGCATTTTGCTACCGGACCTGGACAGTAGGCCAAGCTGCATGGACTTGTGGCCGCCCCTTGTCCCTGTAGATGATGCTGAAGAGATTGAAAAATGGACTATTCTTGAGCGTAAAGATGGTTTGCGTCAGTGGACCTACGATGAACAACCGCTTTATACGTCAGTACGCGACAATCAGCCAGGCGATGTCCTTGGCGGTACGACACGACGCTACGGTGGCGACTCGCCAGCTAACCGAGTTCCACTCACGCCACCGTCCAGGGTGCCACCAGGATTCGCGGTAAAAACGACGACTGTTGGACGTTTGCTGACAACGGACAAAACTTATTCGGTTTACGCTTACAACAAAGACACGCCAGAGACGTCCATGTGTGATGGTGCCTGTGCACAAATCTGGAAACCCGTATTGGCGCCGTCGATGGCAAGAGCGCAAGGTGAGTGGTCGATCATCGAGCGATCATCAGGTATACGCCAATGGGCATTTCGGCAGCAACTACTTTATACGCACGTCCTGGATACGGGAACTTGGAGTCTGGAAGGAAGTGATGTTCCCGGTTGGAGCAATGTATATACACAAATTGCGCCGCCGCCTCCTGCGAGTTTTACGGTGCAGGACACGTTGGCCGGTCAAGTGCTGGCAGATACCGACGGCAGAACGCTTTATATCTACAATTGCGGTGACGATTCAGCCGATCAATTGGCATGTGATCATCCCAACGACACACAAGTGTACCGGCTGGCTATGTGCGGCGGTGGCGACGCAAATAATTGTCTGCAGCATTGGCCTTATGTAGAGGCGCCAGCAGATGCAAAAAGTGATAGCCGCGCGTGGAGTGTTGTCAGTATCGATCCCAAAACTGGACATTATGCCGAGCCGGAACAGGCCGACGCAATGCAGGTTTGGGCGTATCGAGATAGACCCGTTTACACCTATGGTGGCGACGAAAAGCCTGGTGATGTCCACGGTGCGGGAACGGGTGAATGGCGGGCACAACGCAACGGTATTAAGGCGATTTGGCTCCGCGATGACTATATGGGAGGCACACTATGATCACAGCTAACTTCAAATCTTCTGTGCAGAAGAACGTTCGGCGGTCAGTGCTTGCACTTAGTCTGATTCTGTTATTGCCACTATTCTCTTTCGCAGACAACGCATCCACTGTGCGAGATGGCAGAATTGGCTACGTAATGACGGATTTGTTTTGGGCGGTATACCAAACGCCAGATGGCAAGGAAGAATGTCCGAGCGGATACAACGACGGACCGCGGGAGCAATTCGAGAAGCTGTTTCCCGAAGGCACGGTACGCACCGTCGTAGACACGCAACTCAAACAGGAAATCGAAACGTGGCATCCAACAGATGCACCCGACTCATTGCCGTTTCTTGAAGTAGAAGGGGCATTGTCCTACGGCCTGAACCTCGACGGAGAGATTGGACCTAACGACTTCACGCATCCCAACGGTGAGCAGGGAATCGACAACGAAGTCTATCGTGCGGTCGGCTGTGTCATCGGCTTTCGGGGGCCTGACGGCGTCGAGGTGATTTTTCAGAACAAAGCAATTACGGACCGACGCTATAACAGAATGATGATCGAGTTGTCAGGTGTCGATGATTTATCCAGTGATGACAACGTAACGGTTACGTTGTATCGAGGCATGGACCGTCTCCTAACTGATGCCACCGGTTTGAAGGTAATGTCAGGTGGTTCACAGAGAGTCGATATGCGTTGGGGCGCGAAGCTCATTCGACAAACGACGGGAAAAATTGTCGATGGTGTACTCACCACTGAACCGTTGGCTGAAATGATCATGCCTTGGATGAATCTGTCGGTTCCAAGCATCCACATTTTTCGTGACATGCGTTTGCAACTTAGTCTGACGCCGGATGGTGCCGAGGGGTTAGTCGCGGGCTATGCGGATATTGATGCCTGGTACAAACAATTAATCAGGAATGATTCAACACACCATCTCAGCAATGGCCAGATCTCTGGCATTTCTCTGCGCAAAGCGCTGGGCCGACTTGCGGACTCACATCCCGATCCGGAGACGGGTGCCAACACGGCGATCTCCACTGCGTTGGACGTCAAGATGGCGCAAGTTTTTATCGTGCATCCGGGTACGACTGATCAGGCTGAGATTATTTCGCACTAGGCAGTAATTTTGGCCAGATGACTGTGACGAAAAACGCGGCGAGCAAACCATCAACTGCTGGGATTGTGGTAACAGTGGCAGCCGTATTGGTGGTCAAGTAGGCGATGCCTGACCCGACGATCCATGCGACGTAGGCTGCTGTGCCAAATGCGGACACGTTCTGCAGATCGGCGAAATCTCGTCTGCCGTTATTGAGTACAAAAAAATCGGCCAGGTAAATTCCTGCCACGGGCGCGGTCGCGATCCCAAGAAAAAATACGAATGGCAGGAAATAGTCCATAACACCCAGTGCGGCTCCGAGTGTGCCGACGACGCCGGATACAAACGCAATTTTCCATGTGAGGGTGTTTTTGAATACCGTCGAAAGGGTCAAAATGCCCGCGTAAAGATTGACAGTGTTCGTTGTCCAAGTCGCAAAGGTCAGGATCAACAAGGCTGGAACCGCGATATCAAGACTGATCATTATTTTCATGATATCGGTTTCGCCTGTCACCAATGTCGGAATACCGGAGGCCAACATAATCAACGGGTAGCCGATGGCGAGGCCGGAGACTGTTTTAATCGCGTCGCGATCAGAGCGCGAGAAGCGCGTAAAGTCGGGCGCGCCGACAGCCATTAGTATATTGGCACCAATCACGGCCGACACGGCATGACCAAAACTCATTCCGCCTTGGCCAGGAACCTCCAATAACGCATTCCATTCTGTTTGTTGGATGGCGCTATAAACAACAAAAACCAGGAAGAAAGCCAATAGCGGGACGGCCATGGTTGAAAACCGATCAACAACGCTAAAGCCGAATACTGCGGTTAAGGCCATCACAACACAGCCTAATGTTGCACAGACCGTTGCGTGAATGTCGATGCCATAAAAAGCCAACAATGAATCATGAATTGCTTGGCCAAAAATGTCGCCTGTAGCCGCAAAGTACCCGAGGTATGTAATCGCAAGCAGCAGGTTGACAGCCTTCGCGCCCTGATGCCCAAAAGTGAATTGGAGGATCATGTATGTCGATAGTCGTGTTCTTGCGGCAACGATAGAAGTCGCGGTCATCATTGCGGCAACGACGCTACAGCCAACAATAAAAACGATCGTCGCATTCCTAAAACCCAAGGTAGCGGTCAACTCCGAACCGAGATAAAACACCGGTAGGGTAATTCCAATGCCGAATATGACGACGGCGATGTTCGGCCATCCTACCGTCTTGTGATCGGGGACCGGACTTCGTGTATGGTCAAAATCAGTCGAATTACGAGGTTCTTTGCTGTCGATGGCGGCATACCTCTTTTGGATTGAGAGCATTATGAGCCGAATTGAGATATTTTCTAGACCCATTCAGAGATTCCATAGAAAGTGACCATGATTTCATCACGACGACTGGCAGTGGATGTCGGTGGCACATTTATTGACTTTGTGACGCTCGATCCCGACACAGGTGCCATTACGATTGAAAAGGTGCGCTCCGCCGGCGCGCTCGACGAACAGTTTTTTGCCGGGACACAGAAACTCGGACTGGATCCTGCGGACATTGACATGATCGTGCACGGCTCGACGATGGTCATTAACACCATCGTTCAGGAGAACGGCGCGAAAGTAGGGTTGATCACGACGACTGGTTTTCGCGACGTGTTGGAACTCGGTCGCGGAAGTCGCGAAGATATTTATGATCTCTTCTATAAACCACCGCCGCCTTTGGTGCCGCGTTTTCTACGCTTTGAGGTGCCGGAACGCCTGGATAGTCTTGGCAACATCGTCACGCCGTTAGATGAGTCAGCCGTGGCTGACGCCGCTCATGCCTTGCATGCTGCTGGTGTGGAAAGCATTGCTGTGTGTTTTCTACATGCGCATGTAAATCCTGTGCACGAACGACGTGTTGCCGAAATCATCAATGCTGAAATACCAGGATTGAGACTATCGATTTCTTCCGAGGTGGTACGCGAATGGCGCGAATTTGAGCGAACGAACACAACGGTACTCAATAGTTACACGCAGCCACGTATGGATGCGTATTTGTCCAAGCTCGATGAAGGATTGGCTAAGCGTAACTACCAAGGTGCATTCGCCGTAATGCAATCAAGCGGTGGGATTACTTCGAATGCAATCGCGCGTGACGTCCCTGTCCGTACTATTCAGTCGGGGCCTGCAGGCGGTGTTATTGGTGTGCGGAGACTTTGCGAAGAGCTTGGCGTTGACAATGTCGTCGTGGCTGACGTTGGCGGTACGACGTTTGACGTGTCGCTGATACACGAGGGCAAGTATCTCGAGCGTAGCAGCGTCAAGCTAAACCGGCGCCCGGTATTGCAACCGACAATCGATATTGTGTCCATCGGCGCTGGCGGAGGCAGTATTGCCTGGATCGATTCGGAGGGCGGATTATGCGTGGGTCCCGAAAGTGCGCAGGCTGAACCTGGCCCGGTTTGTTTTGGCATGGGCGGCCAACAAGCAACTGTTACCGATGCTCAGTTGACGCTGGGCTACCTCGATCCCGAAACGTTTCTTGGTAAACGAATTCAATTAGATCCTGCTGCGGCTCGGTCTGTGATCAAGGAAAGCATTGCGGATCCACTCGGCCTATCGGTCGAAGATGCTGCAGCGGGCATCGTACATATTGCGACTATGAACATGGCGTATGCCGTACGCCAGATAACAGTCGAACGAGGTCACGACCCGCGTGACTTCTCCCTCGTCTGCATTGGTGGCGGTGGCGGCTTGTTCGCGAGTGCGTTACTACGCGAGTTGCAAATGAAGCAAGCAATTGTGCCGCAAAATCCGGCTGTATTTTCCGCCTGGGGATTGCTGAACGCGGACTACCGCGAAGATGTTACACGCGCCTTTCTTGAGCCACTTGACGGCGTGTCACCACCATCGTTGCAGAGTCAGTTTGATATTCTCGAGGATGAAGCACGGGAGTGGTTTCGGGGACAGAAACTTGCCAACACCGAATTGACGATAGAACGTGTCGCGGAAATGAGGTATCTCGGGCAGGAACACACGATCAGGGTTCCCATTGCCGCGAGTGATCTCGAAGGCGATAACTTTGGAGCGCTACGGAAACGCTTCCATCAAATTTACGAGAAAGCCTACGCCCATGCGTTGCCGGATCACGCCCTCGAGTTTGTCATTCTGCGTTTGGTTGCTATAGGTGCAATCGAAAAGCCGCCCTTGTTTGAACTGGACGCACTGACACCTGATACAGAGTTGCGCTCTGGCAAACGACGGAAGGTGCATGTCGCGGATGCCCGGGAGCTGGTTACTTGTGAAATATTTGATCGCGAGGTACTGGCGCCTGGCGCGCAGTTTGAGGGGCCCGCAATTGTCGAAGAATGGAGCACCACAATTCTTATTTTGCCGGATCAGCAGGTAACGGTCGACCGCTTCGGAGATTTATTGATTCATGAAAAAAACTGATCCCATTACGCGGCAGGTAATTCGCAATGCAGCGCGCGCGGCGGCTGCGGAGATGCAGACAACGCTTATCAAAACCGCACACAGTCCGCTGATTTATGAGGTGCAGGACTTTGGTGTGGTCATGACCAATCGATTTGGTCAACTTATATCAGAAGGCTCTGCCTTAGCGGGCTTTCTCGCATGTCTACCGCCGAGCATCCAGGCGGGAATAGAATTATTCGGTAGCGATGGGTTTTCCGATGGCGACGTCATTTTATCGAATGAACCCTATGACACTGGCACGCATATTAGTGACGTCGCGCTTTACACGCCGATTTTCTATGCCGATGAGCTTGTTGGGTTCGCGTCAGTGATGGCGCACTGGGCTGACATTGGTGGTTACGCACCAGGTGGTTGGTGTCCGACGACGACGGACGTGCATCAGGA
>JABIUH010000321.1 GCA_018701055.1 Woeseia sp.
AGCGCTGGGCCGTCCAGTTTGTAGATGATTTTCCAAAAACAAGCCTGGGAAAAATCATGCCCCAAAAGCTGCATGAGCTCGACGCGGGCCAAGCATAGAACTCTTAGAGTAAGGGGACAATTTACTTAAACCCAATTGAAGTAAGGTATCCCTCAATTCGCCATCAATAATTTATCCAGCACTATCAGAACAAAATCAAAGGGATGCCTTATGAGTTCTCACGTCCGCGTTTTTTTTGCAGTGTTGATCTTCTCCTTCCAGACAGGGCACATCGCCTGGGCTCAGGCGCCTACTTCCGACGTCCTGCGTGCGAAATTCGAGACAGAAGTACAAAAACTCGCAGATGGTTTAGACGGTGTGGTTGGAGTGTCGTTCATCGATCTAGCGACTGGCGAATCGTTCGGCGTTAACGATGATCTCGTATTTACGCAGGCAAGTGCGATCAAGATACCGATCCTGGTTGAATTGCTGAAACAATCCGGCGCCGGCCGATTCTCCCTGGATGACCCGATGACAATAAAAGCGGCGGATATAACCAGGGGAAGCGGTATTCTCCAGCAACTGACTCCCGGCGCCGTAACGATGACCATTCGCGACGTGGCTACATTGATGATTGTGGTCAGCGATAACACAGCCACCAACATGATGATCGATTTGGTGGGAATGGAGCGCGTTAACGCCACGATGCAGGAATTCAAGCTCTCTAGTACCCGATTACAACGGAAGATGATGGACACGGAGGCATGGCAGCAAGATCGCGAGAATCTGTCGACGCCGAACGAGGCCGCATGGCTTATTGCGGCCCTATATCACGGCGACATCCTGGACAGGCAGAGGTGCGACGAAATCCTGCGAATCCTGAGCATACCGAAACGTAGTCAGATTCGTGCCCGGCTTCCGGACGATATACGCGTCGCACACAAAACTGGATCGGTTGGCGGTGTTGTCGTGGACAATGGGATTGTGTATATCGAGAATCGTCCCTTTGTCGTCGCCGTGATGACCAACTGGGTAACTGACTACGACGCTGCGGCGAGTACAATCGCAGAGATCACCCGGGTTGGTTATGACTACTTTTCGCGGCTTGGCAGTGGCAATGAATATGGACATACCTTGTAGGCGTTGACACTGCTCGGAACAGTTCCTCTCAATACATTGAGCGATCTGTCCGGATATCTCTTCCTCGACGAACTTTCGCTGCCTGCTATTCGCACTTCTACTAATCCATTTTCCTATCCATAGGCCCGTACTCGCACAGACATCGCGTTGGCGTAAACGGCGCGATCAGTTTCATCATAAACAATGGCATTGTAAATCAGGCACCGTGCGTGGCGGCGCCAGCTTGCCGCCTATCATCCTTCCATGATTCACATGTTAAAACAAATGGTTAACACAATTAATTCGTGCATTACATTAAGTACTGAAGGTGTCCGAAAATCTGCTTCATTTGACGCTAGCACGAAGACTTCCTAGAACAACGTGAACACATGCTGGAACCTATTGCTGTGCCTGTCCATCTCTTTGCATCTCTTTGGTGCCTGTCCATCTCTTCTTATATTTGGCGCGTGTGCCTGTCCAATATTTGATATTTACTTAGAATATACGGGAACCCCGATTTCTGCTTGCCCGGGAGCACGCGTCGCGGGATGATTGATTCAGGACGTTCGATTCAACCAGAACAGCGCTCGGGGAATTCAAATGATCAACATGAAGAAAATTTTCACTTTTATCGCCGGCATTGGACTTATGGGGACAGCCAACGCTCAGAACGAATGGAATCATCCGGAAGACATTCCTGTCATCGAACCGGTCACCGTTGGGCTCGCAGGTGAGAAACCGGCGGATATCGTTCGCTACCTGATGGCACGAGGTGCCGGACAAACGGCCATCTCTCCGGATGGTACGAAGGTCGCTTTCAGCTACCGGATTACCGGTGAACCACAACTCTGGATAGTCGATGCGGACGGCGGCTGGCCGGAGCAGCTTACGTTCGGCAGTGGAATTACATTCTTTCGCTGGGCGCCGGATGGTGAACATCTGGTTGTCGGTCGAGATGCGGATGGCAATGAACGCGAAGGTTATTATCTGCTGACCACCGACGGCACTAACGAGCGCCAACTGCTGCCGCTGAGTAATGCGTTTCGGTCCTTTGGCATGTTTTCCGAAGACGGATTGCAGCTCCTGTTTTCATCGACAGAACGCAACGGCAAAGATTTTGATATTTACGTTACGGACGTTGCAAGTGGCGCTACAAAAATTGTGTACGAAGGCAGCTTTGGCTTCTTTCCTGCCGCCTGGCAACCGGATGGTGACCTCGTCATCGTTAACGAAACCCGCGGCGAAGACGGTAATGATGTTCACCTCCTGAATATGACCAGTGGCGATCTTTCGCCGCTTTTCGTGCCCGAAGTTTCCGCCTATTACGGTAGCTATGAATGGCTGCCTGATGGGAGCGGGTTTTATCTGGCCACCAACTACGATCGTGAGTTTGCCGGGCTGGCATTTTATTCC
>JABIUH010000292.1 GCA_018701055.1 Woeseia sp.
GTCGTAAAACACGGCGACGATATCGTTCTTCAGGCCGCAACGCCGGTTGAATCGATCGTCGACTCTACGGGCGCGGGCGATGCCTACACGGCAGGATTCCTGTACGGCTGGACTCAAGATTGGTCGCTCAAAGAGTGCGCCGAACTCGGTACGTATTGCGCAACTCAACTCATTCAACAGGTTGGCGGCAGAATTGAACCGGGTCTAATGGAGCAGTATATTGCGAGCAATCGCTAACCCGCGTTGTTATTCTAATCTCCGCGCCTGGCGCATCCATAAGTAGCTAGCCTGAAGGGCTCTTAAGGGATCCCGTCCGCGAATTCTTTTTCGAGATAGTCGTAGCGATCGGGTATTTCGTCGAATTCGATCAAATACTCCTCACCGCTGCCATCGCAATAAGTCATGTACCGTTCGAAGGTCTCAAATATATCGCGATAGACCGCGCTCGGGTTGTCCAAAATTTGGTAGCAGCCGCCATTCCGCCGTATCGTTCGGCCTAGATAGTCTTTTTCGACATTATCCCAGACCTCTTTCTTAACGGGCGCCTCTGATGGTCGATATGTTTTAGCGGCCTATCTGCGCCTCTCGTCCAAATTTGGATTGATGCTGTATGTTTTTGCCTTTTCATTCAGTACATCTTTAACGGCCCCAAGCGAACGGGCCTGCCAATCAGTCATTGGTTGAATCACAACTTCTTCCTCAACATTGACATCAGGAGTTTCGTTGGTGATGTTCTGTATCTGCAACGGAATATCGACAGCTTCAAATGTCTTTTCAGGTATTTCGATAGATGTTTCGACGGGAATCGTAATTCGCGTCTCCCTAACTGCGCGCACCAAATTCACGATGAGTTGCGTGAGAGGTGGCGATTCGCCGGGGACTGGGCGGTCTCAGCCAACTGATTGCAAATAAGAGCACAGCGGCGGCAAACAACATACTCATTCCAAGTCATTGCTCTGTGCCTGCCGACCAGATTGGTAACAAATCTGCCGATTGAGAAAGATGCTGCATCGCCTAAGGGAAGATGCGCCAGTTCCCGCAATCGTCGCGATACGGATGTAACGCCCTCACTCGGTGATCAGGAGTCTGCGCGGTAGCACGCGGCGCAGCGATCTGTTTTTCGTTACGGCGTTTTCTACCGTACAGACTTCTAACTACCGATCGGATGCCAGGTGGTTTTAGTCTCTTGAGTTTCGCTGATTAGATAGGGATTCTGCGACATCTCAGAGGACCAATCCTGGTCGCGTCGGGAAATGACGTGCTTAACGTTGTCCGCTGCCTTCTCTTGAATAATTTTTGAAATCTCAGCATCGCCATCACAGAAAACCACCGCATTCACATCCATATGTGAGGCAAACTGATCTCTCAATTCATCCTTGAATCCCGTCAGTAGATTAACCACGCCTCCCGGTACATCTGATGCGTGCAAAACTTCGGCGAAACTAATCGCACACAACGGCAGTGACTCCGATGCCAGCACGACACAAGTGTTTCCACCGACGATGACAGGTGCAATATTCGACACCAGGCCTAGAAGAGATGAATTTTCCGGCGCCAAAATACCAACGACACCGGTTGGTTCAAGGACAGAAAAATTAAAATGCGATGAACTCACTGGATTCACTGAGCTGAAAATTTGCTGATACTTATCCGACCAGCCCGCGTAGTAAATGAGTCGATCAATAGACGCCTCAACTTCCTTGACAGCTTTACGTTTGGAAATGCCCTGCAAAACGAGTTCACTAACGAACTGCTCATTGCGACCTTCCAACATCTCAGCGATACGATATAAGATTTGACCGCGAAGATAAGCCGTCGACGCGGACCAGCCTGCGAACGCGCTTCTCGCAGCAACAACAGAATTACGGAAATCCTTGCGACTGCCGCGGCACATGTTGGCAATCACAGTGCCGTCAGCGGCATTCAATGGAAAATATCTTCCCGACTCTGTGCGCGGAAACTTTCCGCCCAAATAAATTTTATAAGTCTTTGCGACGGGTATTCTCGTTTCGGCCACGACTACGCCTCCAACTTCAGATATG
The DNA here is from genome assembly GCA_018701055.1 of Woeseia sp. Taxonomy (GTDB): domain Bacteria; phylum Pseudomonadota; class Gammaproteobacteria; order Steroidobacterales; family Woeseiaceae; genus SZUA-117. Next base: position 2,043 of record JABIUH010000292.1, read on the forward strand.
CGCCGAGACCGTGCATACCACCTTCTCGCCCAACGCCACTTTCTTTGTAACCGCCAAACGGCGAGGTTGGATCAAACTTATTAAATGTATTGGCCCAGATCACCCCGGCTCGAATTTTCTGCGTCATTTTGAAAACCTTGGAGCCTTTATCAGTCCAGACGCCTCCCGAAAGACCATACGGCGTATTGTTCGCTTTCGTCAGACCCTCCTCGAGTGTCCTGAAGGTCTGTATGGCCAGTACCGGACCAAAAATTTCTTCTTGAACGATCCGATTCGATTGCGAGACTCCGGTGAAAATGGTCGGGCGACACCAATAACCTTGATCCGGCACACTGCAGTCGCTTTGGTACATTTCTGCACCCTCTGCCTGGCCGATGCTCAAGTAAGACTCAATTGTTTCAAGCTGGCCTGCCGAATTGATAGCGCCAATGTCGGTATTCTTATCCAGCGGATCGCCAATGATCAAAGTCTCCATTCGATCGCGTAGCTTGCGGACGACTTCATCGGCAACTGACTCCTGCACCAACAGCCGCGATCCCGCACAACACACGTGGCCCTGATTGAAAAAGATGCCATTCACGATACCTTCGACCGCCTCATCGATCGCCGCATCAGCGAAAATTATATTGGCAGCCTTACCCCCGAGCTCAAGTGTGTACTTTTTGTCCGTGCCGGCGAGCGATCGTTGAATGATTTTGCCTACCTCGGTGGAACCGGTGAAAGCGACTTTATTAACGTCCAGATGATTAACAATTGCGGCACCCGTCGGACCAGCGCCAGTAACAATATTGACGACGCCCGGCGGCAGGCCCGCATCGCGAAAGACTTCGGCAAGCTTCATTGCCGTCAATGATGTTGTCTCGGCCGGTTTCAAGACGACGGTATTGCCACATGCCAGTGCTGGCGCAATTTTCCACGCCGCCATAAGCAGCGGAAAATTCCAGGGTATGATCTGCCCCACAACACCCAATGACACAGGCGTACGCGCCGGGAATGCATATTCGAGCTTATCCGCCCAACCGGCGTAGTAAAAAAAGTGTGCCGCTGCCAATGGAATATCAATGTCTCTCGATTCTCGAATCGGTTTACCGCCGTCCAGAGATTCGATTGTGGCGAACTCACGTGCGCGCTCCTGCATGATTCGCGCGATACGAAAAAGATACTTTCCTCGGTCGGCGCCAGACATTTTAGACCAGACGCCCGTATAGGCTTTACGGGCCGCCTTAACCGCACGATCAACGTCTTTTTCCGAAGCCAACGCAATATTGCTCAGTGGCTTCTCGGTTGCGGGATTTATCGATTCGAAATACCGGTCAATTTCGGGTGCGACAAATTCGCCGTTGATGAACAGACCATAGTGATCATCTATCTGAATGTGATCAGTACTCTCCGGCGCCGGCGCGTATTGCCAACCATCATTGAATGCCAATTTTGTCGAATCTGTACTCATGAGTATCTCGTCTAATCTTTGGAGAAATAGTCTGCCGACTGGTAAACGCCGGTCGCCTGCTTCTGCAGCTGCATCAAAACATCGTTCGCCAGTGAGCTTGCGCCAAATCGGTACCACTCCGGCGTCATCCAGGCGCTTCCCAGCGTTTCACGCAGCATCACCAGATAGTGAATCGCGAGCTTCGAGTTCGAAATTCCGCCGGCCGGTTTCATACCGATCATTTTTCCGGTCTCGTAGTAGAAATCTCGAATTGCCTGCAGCATTACCAAGGTGACAGGCAAGGTAGCCGCCGGTTGAATCTTTCCGGTCGAGGTCTTGATGAAATCTGCGCCTGCATGCATCGCAAGAACACTTGCTCGACGCACGCGATCGAGCGTACCCAGCTCGCCTGTTTCAAGAATCACTTTTAAATGTGCCTTGCCGCAGGCTTCTTTGATCGCGGCAATTTCATCGAATACGAAACCGTATTCGCCTTGCAGAAAAGCGCCTCTTGAAATAACCATGTCGATTTCATCAGCTCCATCGTCAACTGCAATTCGGGTTTCTTCTAATTTTATTTGTCGTGGTGCCATACCGCTTGGAAATGCAGTCGCAACAGATGCGACATTGATGTTGTGATCGCCTAACGCCTTTTTTGCGACCCCCACCATAGTGGGATACACGCAAACTGCAGCGACGTGTGGTAAATCCGGTACTGCATCGTGCAGATGAATCGCTTTTTGGCAAAGTTGCTTAACTTTTCCCGGCGTGTCCATCCCTTCCAGGGTCGTCAGATCGATCATCGACAAGACCATTTGCAGCGCTTCTATTTTTGATTCTTTTTTAATGCTTCGCGTTTGAAAGCGAGCAGCGCGTTCTTTTACGCCTACCTCGTCAACCAGTGCCACCTGACTCATGTCTGGCATACGCACATCATTTGGAACCGCCGCAATACTCATCGCCTAATCGCTCATGCGCACAGTTTCGAGCGCGACCGTGATCATCTCATCGAACGTTGTTGCGCGTTCATCTGATGACAGGGCGTCACCTGTCGTGATGTCATCGCTAACCGTGCAAATAGCCAGAGCCTCGGCACCGTGCTCCGCAGCCAACGGAAATATACCGGCCGCCTCCATTTCAACGCCAAGAATGTTGTATTTGGCCATCGTCGCAAACATATCCGGGTCAGGGGTATAAAATAGATCCGCAGAGAAAAGGTTGCCAACATGGTAATTTACGTCTAAATCCTCAGCCGCCTGCACCGCATTTTTGACCAACGAAAAAGTTGCCAGCGGCGCGAAATCATAACCACCGAAGCGCATACGATTGACATTGGAATCGGTACTAGCGCCCATCGCGATCAAAACGTCGCGGAGCTTCACATCTGGGTGCGTCGTGCCACAACTGCCGACGCGAATGACACGCTTCACGTCATATTCCGTTAGCAGTTCAGTCACGTAAATTGATACTGACGGAATTCCCATCCCGTGCGCCATCACTGACACCGGTACGCCTTTGTACTCTCCGGTGTATCCCCACATATTGCGGACATCTGTCACTCGACGCGCATTGTCGAGGTAAGTCTCAGCAATATACTGAGCGCGAAGCGGATCTCCGGGCATCAGTACAGTGCTCGCGAAATCCCCCGGTGCTGCATTCATGTGTTTGGTAGCCATATCCGGAGGATATTAACACTTGCACTCGGCCGAATGCTTTCCAGCTGATAAGTTTTATGCGACGCGAGCGCACAACGGGTGAATACGAACTTGCCATAAGTCATAACGTCGACGATATTGAGTCTGACGATAATCTGGTGGAGATCTGGATGGGCCAATCAAAAATTTCACAAGTGCACAAACAGGAACAATGGTTTGGCGAACGCTGCTTCATTCGCGAACTTGTTAATACCGCCGAGATAGAGGCTTTTTCGCTGGCGAAGACGCGTGTCGAACCCGGTGTCATCACTCAACTTCACACACTGGACGTACACGAGTGGTACGTTATTCAGAGTGGGTTTGGCCGTATGGAAGTGGACGGCGAAGCATGGTTTGACGTTGAACCGGGCGATGTCATTCCAATTGCCGCACTGGTTCCGCAACGAATTCACAATACCGGCGATGCAGATTTGATATTCACCTGCGTTTGCCTCCCACGCTTCACACCGGAGGGCTACACATCCCTCGAGTGACACACCGAATTCGGGGTCAGAGTATTACTCTGACCCCGGCGGTTAGTCGAAGCAGAATTGCGCGCCGGACGCCGGAATCGCGAAGCGCGGGTTGTGCGGATCTAGCGGCGCGCCCACTTTTGTTCCTGCCGCTTGGGCCCGAATGACGGCATCCAGCACGAGAAATTTGAGCTCTGACCCCGGTCGCGAGACGTCGGCCGCAGCAGTAAAATCATAGCCGTCGCCACCGCGATACAGGAAATCGGGAACGACGACCGAATACATGTGCTCCGTTTCAATTTCCTGCCAATCGCTATCAGCCGTTGGAACTTGCATCTGCACGATTCGTTGTCCATCAGGCCGATTTCGATCGACACAAACGCGAAAGCCGGAAATTTGTGGAAAATACCCCTTGCCCTCGCCTGTTCCTCGATAGCCTGCTTCTAGCGTCTTACGAAATTCGCCGCCTGACATCGCCATGTGACGTAAATACGATGAGAAGCCGAACGTTCGGCCGATATCCTCGAACGTAATGTCATCAGCGACGAAATCGTCGATTCGCAGTGTGCCGCCGTTGACGAAGGCTAGGTCAGCCGGAGGATCTCGAAACGCCGTACGCATTTGATCTGCGATAAAACCACCCCAATTGCTATCGCCGTTTCGCACCGAGGCCTCCCGCCCATCAAGCGGCGTGGCGGCATAACCAATCCGGCTCGCAAGAAATGGGACTAGTTCCAATAATTTGCCCCGCCCCTTATCTGCAA
>JABIUH010000450.1 GCA_018701055.1 Woeseia sp.
ACGAATTGTTAGTACCAGGTTTCGGGGTCGGCAGCGACGTTCCAGGTGCGCACAACGCACCAGATCCAAACACCGAATACAAAGTCATATTTGACCTTTCCGTTCCTGACGACAATCTCGACGATCCGTATCCGTTTTTGCCCGCCATCGCGATGTACATGAACACTTTGCAAAAGTTTGGCGTGCCACCCGAAATTCGTAAGATCTCCGTCGTGCTGCGCCGCGGTTCTGGCCTGATCGGCTTAAAGAACGAAGAATTCAAGGCGCGCAATGATGGCAAAGACAATCCTAATATTGAATTGATTCAAAAACTCTCTGCTGTTGGCGTGAAATTTCACATTTGTGGGCAAGGAATACTCGCGCGCGAAATCGACCGAGAAGATCTGCTCCCTGAAATCCAGATCGATTATTGGGCGCTAACAACATTGATTGAACTCGGGCGACAGGGTTACGTAAAGATTGGCTGACCAAAAAAAGATTCGTGGTTGGTGCGGATTGATCAAAACTGTCCCTTGTCGTGACGTTCACTTTGCAACTTCGTCTCGTGAAACAAACACGAATAAAAAGGCCGCAGCAACGATAGTTATCGTTGCTGCAGTCTGTTTTTTAGCTTGATCGCCCTAATTTAGAATCTAAACGCTACGCTTGCCTGCATGCTGCGGGGCAATTCAGGCCAAGCGATCGTGCCCCAAAAGAGATTTGGGAAGTTGACGCGAAAACACAACTTGTCTGTCAGCTTCTTGCCCATTATGCTGAAAGGCCACTGTTCCGTTTCATGCCGACGCTTTTCTCGATACTGCCGAACGACCTGCCCTCGCCGTTCAAATTAATACGTGCCATCCTGATTCTCGTCAGTCGTTATTTAAGTTCTTTGGTTTCCAGCGTCTGAGCAGTAGTGAATTTGTGACCACACTAACGCTGCTCAAAGCCATTGCCGCGCCGGCGATAGTTGGACTGAGAATACCCGCAGCCGCAAACGGAATACCGACCAGGTTATAGACAAAAGCCCAGAACAAGTTTTGTTTGATCTTTCTCCAGGTGGCACGACTGACAGATATCGCAGCAGGAACGAGCGCAGGATTAGAGCGCATCAACGTAACGCCTGCAGTTTCCATCGCGACGTCGGTGCCCGATCCCATCGCGATCCCCACATCGGCGGCGGCGAGCGCAGGCGCGTCGTTAATACCATCGCCAATCATGCCGACTCGATAGCCCTCGGCACGCAACGCTTTAACCCGATTTGATTTCTCTTCTGGCTTTACTGCGCCCTGAGCTTCATCGATGCCGACGAGCCGACCGATTTGTGCAACGACACGGACCGCGTCGCCCGAGAGCAACAGCGTGCGGATGCCCATGCGTTTAAGTTCTGCAACTGCCGGCGCAGATTCGGCTCGTAACGGATCAGCAATTGCCAGTATTCCAAGGAGCTGCTTGTCGCGAGCCACCCATATTACCGTTTTACCCTCGTCTTCCCAGGCGGCGGCGCGTTCGGAATATTGTTCCGTAGCGACACCATTGTCGATCATGAACTGCGCGTTCCCAGATATCACGCGCTGATTGCCAATCGTTGCTTCTACGCCGTGACCAGTATGACTTTTGAAGTTCTGTAGCGGCAGCAATTCGATATTCGGCATATCACTGACATGGGAAAGAACCGCTTTCGCGAGGGGATGCTCGCTGCCTTGCTGAAGCGATGCAACACTTCTCAGGAGCTCGTTATTGTCTGATGTAGTCGCCTGCAGCCCCACAACTGCAGGGTATCCAGTGGTCAGCGTGCCGGTCTTATCGAAAACAATGACATCGATCGCATGCGCGTGCTCAAGTACTTCAACATCTTTGATCAGAATACCAGCCCGCGCCGCAGCTCCCGTGCCAGTCATAATCGCTGTTGGCGTGGCAAGACCCAGTGCGCATGGGCAAGCGATAACCAGAACCGATACGGCAGCGATCAACGCAGATTCGAGACTGTCACCCCAGAAGTACCAACCGAGGAAAGTGCAGACCGCGATCAATACGACCACCGGCACAAACACCTCACTGATTCGATCAACTAAACGTTGAATCGGAGCCGTGCCAGTCTGTGCGTTTTCGACAAGCTTAATAATCCGCGACAGCGTTGAGTCCTCGCCAACAGCGGTTGCAGCAACCCTGATAAGTCCGGTGCCATTGATCGAACCGCCGATAACGTGGGCGCCGGGTTCTTTTTCTATAGGCAGGCTTTCGCCAGTGATTAATGCTTCGTCGACTTCTGTTCGGCCTTCAATAATTTCACCATCGACGGGCAGACTCTCACCAGGCCGGACAACGACGATGTCGCCGATTAGTAATTCCGCTACTGGCAGTTCAACTTCCTGTCCTGCGCGGATCACCGATGCCGTTTTCGGCCGCAGATCCAGCAGCTGTCGAATGGCCGCAGTCGTGCCGCGTTTCGCGCGGGACTCCATGAACTTGCCCAATAGTACGAGCGTGATAATGACTGCTGATGCTTCGAAGTAAAGCTGCCCTTTCGCATCGGCGCCGAGTGAGAACATCA
>JABIUH010000147.1 GCA_018701055.1 Woeseia sp.
CGGTCTGTTGTTGAATGAAGCTTTGATTACAGACTCTGCCGACACGTTGCAGGTCAGCGATTTCAATTCAGATCAATCATGGTCGTTCGCAGCCTTTTTCAAGATCGGTCTGGCGCATATTGCCGGCGGCATTGATCACATCGCGTTTCTCCTAGGCTTATTGCTGATTGCCGGATCAGTCGGGCGGAGTATCGTCGCAGTAACCGGCTTTACGATTGGACATTCCATCAGTCTTGCTGCGGCCGTTCTTGGCTACGTACGCGCAGATGGCCAGCTTGTTGAGGCATTTATCGGGTTGACGGTCGCACTAGTCGCAATCGAATTTTTCGTACGGGGAGAACGTATCAGCAAGAGCGTCGCATTTGCCACCTTATTTTTTACCTGGGCGATAGGCGCGATCGCGCTTTCCGTAGGCTCGATTAGCCTGATATCGAGTGTCGCCTACACGGGTATTGGCATCTTTGCCGCATGCTATTTGTTGCTATCTACGGCCGTAAGCCGTGCCAATGATCAACGCGGCGCGACGTTCCTATTGGTGACGACCACGGTGTGTTTCGGCCTTATTCATGGCTTCGGTTTCGCAGGGTTTCTTATGGAAACCGGCCTATTAGGCACGTCCCTCTTTGTACCGTTACTGGGTTTCAATCTAGGTGTGGAGGTAGGCCAATTAGTTATCGTTGCTTTGACATTACTTGGCGCTAATCTTCTGCGTCGTCATATGCATCGATTGCTGCCGCAATACGCAGCAGCGGGATTGTGTGCACTTGGCGTTTTTTGGTTCGTCGAACGTACCATTGCCTAACTGAATTGCTAAACGAATTCTGGAGAAGACTAGCGCTCGAGGAGTTGTAGTTTGTCTTTCACTTCGCGCCAGTCGTCAGCATCGGCGGGCGCATCTTTCATCTCAGTGATGACAGGCCAGTCCTGCGACAGTTCAGCATTGAGCTCGATAAATTTTTCCTGGCCTTCCGGCAACTCATCTTCTGAAAAAATTGCCTCAACCGGGCACTCGGGCTCACACAAAGTGCAGTCAATGCATTCATCCGGATCTATGACGAGCATATTTGGCCCCTCATGAAAACAATCCACCGGGCACACCTCAACGCAATCAGTCAATTTGCACTTGATGCAGCTCTCGGTTACTACGAATGTCATGTTGGTTGTCCTTGGGATCGATCGAATACCGGCTCAAAGTTGCCGGCACGGGTACGCGGAACGTAACGCTATGCGAACTCCCCTGCCAGTTCAACCCCGCGTTAGATATTTAAGGTAATTAGCCTGGTTCGGCGTCGTGGACGTAAGCGGCTAATAGGTCCAGAGCATCAAGCAGCACGCCATCAACCGGTGCGGCGATTGAATCAAGCCCACCTGGCATGTAGCCGCCGATGGCGTATTCGATTGTGACCAGCGTTCCTTTATCCGCAGTTTCAAATTCCCACGTCATATTGCCCGCCACCCCCATCAACCCGAGTGGACCAAGGCCGCCGTTAAAACGAACTAATACGCCAGGATTTATGAAACTGATCGAAAGGTGGACTAAGCCAGCGCCCTCGCCCAAGCGTTCACAAAAACAACCTAAAACACGTGCATCCATATACAGATTTGCCGCGTTTCCGGAGACCGTGTGATCACTGCTCCACCAGCTGCCTACCCGTGCCATCGCGGCATGGTAAACAACCCCTCGGTCGGCCTCAATCAGTACCGTATTTTTCACTGTGAATCCGTTTGAAGCCGAATCTAATACCTCCGCGAACACAGCGCTATAGGTAAAAATGGCTATCAGGATTGAGCTACGAAGAATGGCTTTCGCCTGCCGCATCAGAGTTCCTCAAGAAAAATACAGACTGTAGAAATTCAATTTCGCCCCCAATTGCTTAGGAGGCTCGCTAGAACGGTATGTCAGAATAACTGAATTGGAAGAAAAGTCTCCATCAGAAAAAGTACACCGGTAACGGCGGTACTGAAATAACATCTCTTAGCGGCTTTCACAGTGTATTCCGGTCTCTTTGCGAGTGTGGCATCCATTATTGACGTCATCGCCTGAATGAGAACTGAATCTGGATAACTATATGTTTTTAAAGGATTATTGTTATCAACCAAAATTCTGAAAACCAATGGGTGAGCGTTTTCGAGAGCACATCGAAGCGAGACTGCTCAGATCGCAGCCTCGTCCTGCAATCAATAGGCATCCCGTACCAAATATTCGCCACCGAAGATTCTGTGCATTTGCTGGTTTCAGCCGAATTGACTGAAAAAGCCAAATTCGAATTGTGGCAATACGAACAAGAGAATCGCCAGGTAAAAGCACCGCCTCCCCGATTGACGCCAGTAGTGCAAAACGCAATTCCTGGGGTCATTGCTTATCTTATTGTTATTACCCTCGTCGCGGTTTTGGCGGGTGAGGCTATTTTCGACCGCAACTGGTTTACTGCCGGCCGGGTCGATGGCGTCCTGATTCGTGACGGGGAATGGTGGCGCGCAATCACCGCACTTACGCTACATTCGGGTATCAAACATTACGCCGGCAATGCGGTGTTTGGCGCTTTTTTTGGCTACATGGCGGGTCGGGTACTGGGTTCAGGTGTCACCTGGTTTGCCGTCATCATTACAGCCTTTGGCGCCAACTTATTGAATACCTTGCTGCTGGATTCTTCGCACCGCTCAATCGGCGCATCTACTGCTGTGTTTGCTGTATTGGGAATACTGGCCGGGTTTGTGTGGCGCAGCCAGCTCATGAAACAGGATCGCTGGGCCTATCGAATCGGTCCGATTGTCGGTGGACTTGCGCTGCTCGCCTATACTGGCACGGGCGATGCAAACACTGACGTTGGCGCGCACGTAACGGGTTTTGCCTGTGGATTTGCTGGTGGACTCGTCCTTACGTCGCTCTACCGATATATTCCGGCAAAGAAAGTACAACAAACCTGCGCATTGTTGGCTATCGCGCTTATCAGTGGCGCCTGGATGCTGGCGCTTTAGAGACTGGGCCTGATAACCCTATCGCATGTAGACTCCGGGACTCGACAGATCGGTCTGCTAGGACCCAAATGCGGTGAGACACTTCTTGCTATTTCTACTGGGCATTGCGCTTGTAGCAGCCGTGATCATGCGCGTTCGCTATGGCGGCGGCGAGCCGTATCCGGATCTTTCCACTCCACCGTTGTTAGAAGCGTCTGCGCTTGAAGAAGTTCTGAGTTATCCCGAACCCATTGGCAACGTTGCCGTTAGTGCAGACGACCGTGTGTTTTTTACGGTTCATCCTGAGTCTCGGCCGCAAGGCAACAAACTTCTCGAATGGGTTGAAGGCGCAGCAGTGCCTTTTCCCAACGGATCGGTCCAACCGCAACTCTTTGACACTGTTCTGGGTATTGTCATCGATCGACAAAACAGATTGTGGTCAATTGACAATGGTAATCATGGATTTGGCAGCGTGCGCCTTATCGCTTTGGATCTCGGCGACGGAAGCATCGTGCACGACCACGAATTCAGCGCGGAGATCGCGCCATCAGGGTCTTTTTTACAGGACTTGCAGGTAACTGCAGATGGTCAAACTGTTTTCATCGCGGATGCGAGTGTCTGGCGAAAGAAACCTGCAATCATTGTTTATGACGTCGCCTCACGGTCGGCCCGTCGTGTCTTAGACTCGCATGAATCCGTGTCGGCGCAGAATTACCTGATTCAAAATCCGATTCGCGATATGACATTTGCTGGCGGTATCGTCAATCTCAAAACAGGTGTCGATGGAATCGCGATCGATCACAAAAACGACTGGTTGTATTTCGGCGCCGTCAGCCACAGCGATCTTTTCAGAGTAAGTTTAGCCAATCTCGTCGATGCCGCCCTGTCCGACCGACAGTTACAAAGTGAAGTCGAACGGTTTAGCCGCAAACCACTTAGCGACGGATTGAGCACTGATATTGATGGCAATGTTTATGTGACGGACGTCGAACATGGATCGGTATTTGTAGTTGGCCAGGATCGCAAGCTGAAAACACTGATTCGTTCAGCGAAAATTCGCTGGGCCGACGGGCTCTCGTTTGGACCGAACGGATGGCTATATTTGGCCGACAGTGCAATCCCCGAACTCGTGCTTAAGTCTAGGGAACATATACACTCCCGCGGCCCGTACTACATTTATCGATTTCAGCCGGGCCACGTTGGCACTCCCGGACACTAGCCCAAAATTTTTATGAACACTCCGGGCTAGACCTCCCATTCTCAAACAACCTGGAAACCGCCGATGCAGGTAGCAATCCTTTACGTACTCATTGTCCTTATTTGGGGCTCCACCTGGATCGCGATTACTTTCCAATTGGGCATCGTTGCCGAAGAAGTATCCGTTGCCTATCGCTTTCTTTTGGGCTCGATTGCTCTTTTCATTTACGCGTGGCTAACCGGACGCCAAATCAAAATTCCGCGACATCAGTATGGCAATGTCATTATCACTGGCGCCTTGATGTTTTCCGCCAATTATCTATTCACCTATTACGCAATCAACTACGTAACGTCGGGCCTGGTTGCGGTTTCTTTTAGTTTGCTCGTCGTCGGCAATGCGCTTTTCGAACGGTTGTTCTTTAAGACACCGCTGGAACGACGCCTCTTGGTTGCCTCAACTTTGGGAGTCGTTGGTATCTCCTGCATATTCTGGCCCGAGATAGCCTCGTTGAGCCTTCAGGACCGATCGGTTATGGGCGTTGTCCTTGCCCTTATCGCCGTGCTATTCGCTTCGCTCGGCAATATGGGCGCAATTCGCAGCAATCGACGGCAGCTCCCGGTCGTTGCGGTGAATGCGCATGGCATGGCCTGGGGTGCGCTCGTTTCAGCCTTAGTCGCGATTGCGATGGGTCGTGAGTTCAATTTTTCATTTGAAACCGGCTATGTGCTTTCGTTGGCATACCTGGCGATTTTTGGTTCGGCCGTCGCGTTTGGCTGCTATCTCGCCTTACTGCGCATGATTGGGTCCGCGCGTGCCGCTTATTCTTCAGTCCTTTTCCCAATTGTCGCCTTATTGATATCTACCGTCGCCGAGAACTATCAATGGTCAGTCCTGGCATTTATCGGCATCCTGTTTATCATCGCCGGTAACTGGCTCGCGTTATCCCAAATTAAGAGGAATTGATACATGAATGATTCGACTATGACAGCGCTGGATCGGATCGATTGGATCAGCATTCTCGCATCGACCAAAACAGTCGCCATCAGTTTTGGCGGCAAACTTCTTGTCGCACTGATCATTTTCTATGTCGGGCGCATTGTCGCGAAAATGCTGGTTAAAGGCATTCATAAAGTCATGCGGGCACAAGAAGTCGATCAAATTCTCGAGACGTTTGTCTGCAACCTGGCCTACTGGATGGTGATGGTTTTCGTCATTATCGCCGCCATTAGTCAAATTGGAGTACAAACGACATCGTTCATCGCTGTGATGGGCGCCGCTGGTCTTGCTGTCGGCCTCGCGCTGCAGGGTTCCCTGTCCAATTTTGCTGCCGGCGTTCTGATCGTAGTTTTCCGCCCATACCGCGTGGGAGATTTCGTCGAAGTAGCCGGGATTTCTGGTTCTGTGGTGCAAGTGCAAATCCTGTCGACCATATTGAATACGGGGGATAACAAACAGATTGTCGTTCCCAACGCGCAAATCATGAATAGCATCATCACCAATTATTCGGCCAACAATACGCGCCGGGTCGATATGATAATTAGCGTCAGCTATGACGATAACTTAGACAAGGTTCGTAACACTTTGCGCGAACTGGTCAATGCAGACAGTCGGATCATGCAAGATCCTGAATGTTTGATAGCCGTTGCTGAATTGGCGGACTCCAGCGTAAACTTTTTCGTTCGACCGTGGGTCGCGTCATCTGACTATTGGGCCGTTAAGCTCGATTTAACAGAGTCAATTAAGAAGCGCTTTGATCAGGACGGAATTTCATTCCCATTTCCGCAACAGGATGTACATCTATACAAACAAGAATAGATTACTTCGTTGGGTCGGCAATGACGACTACGTTATTTTCAAAAAGCTGCGCATTGCGCGGCTTTTTTGTCGGTTAGTCAGTCACATCCGGTTCGATAAAACACCATTTCAAATCGGGGATTTCTTCTTTCAGTCGTCGTTCGAGCCCATTAATGTCCTCAACCGCCTGATCTATATCGATGCCCGATTTCAACCTAATTTTAGCTGCCAATAAAGTATCCGGACCAAATTGCAGTGTTATTGCGTTGAATACTTCAACGATGTCCTCGTCGTCCCGAATGATGTCATCGATAGCCTTTTGAATAATCGGATCTGCTGATCGTCCAACCAGTAATGAACGAACGCGAATCGTCAGGAACACTGAAATGACGATCAAGATAACGCCAATGCACATTGAACCGATTGCATCGAATACCGTGTTTCCAGTGATCGACGCAAGCGAGATAAAAAACAACGCCAATGCCAATCCCAATAGCGCGGCCACATCCTCACCAAGCACAACGACTAACTCCGAACTGCGCGTATGTTTTAGCCACTCACGAAAGGGTCGCTCGCCCCGAATTAATGATATTTCTCGCAAGCAGCCAAGGAGCGAAAATCCTTCGAGCACAACGGCAACCGATAGGACACCAATCGCTATCCAAACATTAGATAAGGGTTCTGGATGATTAAACTTATGTACGCCCTCATAGATCGAAAATAGGCCGCCTAAGCTGAACAACATCAGCGCAACAATAAAACTCCAAAAATAACTGGATTTACCGTATCCCAAAGGATGTTCGGGGTCGGGTGCCTTTTGGGACTGGCGCAATCCCAAATACAGAAGTACCTGATTTCCAGTATCGGCATACGAGTGAATCGCTTCGGCGAGCATGCTGCCAGACCCAGTAACCCAGGCCGCCCAGGTTTTCGCCACCGCGATGCCGCCGTTTGCCATGAAGGCGTATAGGATTGCGCGCGCGGTTCCGCCGTGTTTGGAATTTGACATAGTGACTCGTTTTTTCAGA
>JABIUH010000378.1 GCA_018701055.1 Woeseia sp.
TGGCGCGCCCGGAGAGATTCGAACTCCCAACCGCTCGATTCGTAGTTAGGTAACTTAAACGTAAGTTGTTGTTATAAAAGAAAGCCGTTGGTACGCCCGTTGCCTAATTCGCACCACTGTGCATAACGATGCAGGACTCAATCACGCAAAACTCCCGCAAATCTCCACGGGTTTCACGTCAGTCAACTGATATGTCTGACGAAGCACCTGCCTGAGTACGACAGCAGGCCTGGATTGAACAATCCGCAGGCCAGATTGAGCGTCAGGCAACAACCAGAAGTTCCGTGCCCTCTTCAACCATGTCGCCGACCTGAAAATTGACTGTTGTAACTTTTCCGTCGTTGGGCGCCATAATCGTATGCTCCATCTTCATTGCTTCCATTATCAGCAATTTTGATGAGACTGGTGAGTGCCCGCGAACTCGTGACGACGATTTCATCAATTTGGTCAGATGCCTGCGCCGCTACTGAAAATATGGAGATGGCAATGAACGATAAGAGACACCGCACGACGCTGCCGGTCATTTATTCGTGGTCCGCCGATAGCCTTGATGTCGGTCTCACGATAGTAGTTCCGTCACGGCGCGGTGCGCCTGGTCGATTGCAACGTCGGTGTAGGCACCACCGCCACTGTCCGCATTCGCGATCGTGATTGCTCCCGCTCGCGCACGCGCCGTCGCCAGCGGCAGACCTTCATCGGGATCAACCAGCGAATTGTATTCAGCCGCATACCCGTGCGGCCAGCGATTTACAGCAATGCCGGCAATATCACGCGCCGCGTCAAACCCGCCGGGGCCGAGCGCGCGGTTCAGCTGGTCTCGAACATTGCGCTCGAACGTCGAGAACGGCGTGGAGAGAAGCTCAGTGCGCCCGGCAATATGCTGCTCGCGTTCGCTGAGGCCAGGCTGCGCAGGTGTTCGCCACATTTGCATCATGATCGGTTCGTCCGGTGATTTAGCACTGTGGTAGTCGCCAATGTCCATAGCCAAACCGAGGCGGAAGCTTGAATGGTAGCTACCGGGACAGCGAACGCTCGCAACGCCCAATTTTGCAAATGCGCGCCAGTTTGTCAGCGCCACCGTTGTTAAGACCAGCGGCGTTTTTACGAGATAGTGCAATGCGTTTTTCTGGGTTTCTGGCAATTCCGGGCAAAGGGACGGAATCATCATATTCCAACACGCCAGTACGGTCTGTTTGCCTCTGACAGTATACGCTTTGCCGCCGCGCATATACGTGACTTTGACGTTGCCATCTTTGGTGTTCATCACGTGCGCTGCTGTGCTGGACAGCCTGATGCGCACAGGATTGCCGCTTTTGTCTAGCTTGGCATAATTCGTCCGCGCGGTAACACAATCCTCAACCGTCGTGCCGGGCACTGCGGCTGGGATCAAGTCGCGGACCAACAGGCGCGCGATCGATGCATTGCCATCGGGAAATGCATATTGGTAGGAACCACCCGTTTCTAGCTGTTTTCCGGGGGTGTAGCCCATGCGCGCTGTCGCTGTGCGCGGCAGTTTCAGGCCGTCGAAGCCGGGCCATCCGATGCCCCAACAATCAAGGGCCGAAATGGCATCTATTCCGCAACCCCAATACGCGTCCGTTACATGTAAATAATAAGGCATCACACCCGGATTGGCTTTGACGACATCCAGCAGATAATCCGCATAACTCATCCGTGACAGGCGGTCTTTCTTTTCATCGGCCGTTAGCCCCGGCATATAATCAACAGAACCGGTTTCGATCGCGAGGATATCCTTGCGGACGGCGTCACTCAGCGGTGCTTGTGCCAGAAACTTTGCGGTATCTTTCGCCGACTTTTTGTACCCGCCAGCTTGCAGAACAAACTTGTCCTCGCCGAAAGTTTCCTTGTCGAAAAACACGCCCGCACCAAGACTATATTTGGCATGTAAATCCTTGTTGTTGGTATCCTTTGCGAGCTTTTCTGGATAAATCCCTAGATGTTTTAGTAGTCCGTCAGCTACAGGACTGTAGGGTGTTGGGCTGGATATTAGGACGGTTCCGCCGTTCATAAGTAGCAGTTTTCCGTCAACGTGGAACTCATTGCGTTTGGCGTGGCCTCCAAAATCGTCATGGTTTTCCAGAATGAGAATCTTTGCGTCGGGCCCTGCCTCTTTGCGGTAAAAGTGCGCGGCTGCAAGCCCGCTGATGCCACCACCAACAACGATCAGGTCATAGTGCTCGTCCGTGTCTTGGGCTTCGGTAAGAATGCCCGGATTGTCCCTGACCGCGTGGGCGCCCTCGAAAGAGCCGGGATGGCTGCCGCGCATGCCGGTTCGGGTTGGCGGGTAATAGCCCGGCTGATCTTGTGCGGCCTTTTCCGCGCTCAGACCCGCACCGAAAGCAAGCTCTGGCATCACCCCACCAACAGCGGCCGCCGCCAGAGAAATTGCGGCGCCCTGCAAGAAATCGCGGCGCTCGATGGGCTTATTCATGCCGAGTTTTTGGTCGTGGGCATCGCTGTCCACTTTAGTTTTCAATGCCGCTACTTGCTTCACCTTAGTCATAATCGTCCTCCTCAGGTTTCCAGAAGCGCAGGACCGCCATCTTCGCCGCTGCACATAGTTACCCGTGACGCCATTGAAACCAACGGCGTCTAACGGTTCGTCAAGCGGAGTGTCACTCTTCCGCTGAAATTCCGCTGTAGTGCAGGCTGATGATCTTCCATTTACCATCGATCTTTTGCCACACGTCAGTCTCGAACGCTCTCGACGTAGACGTTGTTCCATCAGGCGAGCGCGTGCGGTTGTCAATGAGGGACGTCGCTACGGCGACATCACCACCGGGCAGGACTTGCACCTGAAGATCCGACATTTCGTTCAGTTCAACGCCACCACCTGCGGCCATTAACCCAATCCACATTTCGTGGTAAGCAGCGATATCCACTCTGCCGTCGCCGAAATACGCCGTTGCATCATCGGCATAGAAGCTGAAATATTTTTCCACGTCATTGTTAGCATAAGCATGGTCAAACGCTTTGATGGCAGCATGGAGGTCGGCGTTTTCATCACCATGATGTTCAGCGATTGCAGAAAATGACATAAATACAATGGCAAGTAAGCTCAATATTTTTCGCATGATTTCGATCCTTTTCATTATCTAGTTTACGGTGCGTTCTACTGGGTTTCGTTATACGGTTTGTTCGGCCACGGCGCGCCAGCCAGAGTCGATAGCGGCATCGAGGTAGGCGCGAGCTTCAGAATCCGAATTGGCGATGGATATCCGGCCGAACTGCGATCGGCCAATTTCATGGGGTGCTTGTGCTTGTCCTTCTTCCCATTGCGGATCATCCAGCGCCATGTATTCGTAGGCATAACCGTGCGGCCAACGATTCACGGTAATTGCCTTGATGTCGGTCTCATGATTGAAGCCGTGCTCGCCGAGCAGTCCCTGGAGTTGATCGCGGATTTCCTGCTCATAGGTGTCAAACGTGGTTGCGTAAACTTGGTGCCTTGCTCTTAGAAGCAGTTCTCGACTCGTTTCCCCGTCGGCAAGTTCGATGGACGGTACGCCGAGCATGTAGATCACCATGGGGTCATCCGGACCGGCCGGCGGCTGATTTCCACCCGTCGTCGTCGGTGGTGCTGTCGTTACAGTAACGTACGGGCTGTCGGGGCAGTTGATTTGCCCCACCCCGAGTTCAGCAAAAGAGCGGCCATTTTTGACCAAGACATTGCTCCAGACCAACGGCACCTTCACGCCGTAGCGAAGTGCTTCTTTCTGGCTTTCCGGAAGCTGCGGACAGATATGTGGAATTGCGCCGTTATAGCAGGCGAGAATGCAATGGTCACCGGTTACGCTTGCAGCGACGCCGTCCTGAACATAGTCAACTTGCACAGTCTCGTTCTCGGATTCTTGGACCCCGACTACTGTGCTGTTTAATCGTAAGCGAACGGGGTGTTTCTCGAGGTCGAGCGCGCCGTAGTCAAAATGACTTATCGCGATGTCATCAAAGCCCTGAGTATTTGGAGCAACAGCCGGGATCAATTTATGGACCAGCAACCTGGCGACGGACGAATTGCCATCCGGAAAATATAACGATTGGTAGCCTTCCAGAATGCCTTCGATCAGTTTGACCGCCATCTTACCGAGCCAACCCATTCCTTGTATTCCAGGGCAGCCGACATAAAAAGCCTCCAAGACGCTAATTCTTGGGGCCGCCGGTCCAAACAGTAATTTGGGGGTCGGATAAAAAATACTAATGGTTTCTTTCGGCAGGCCGACTCGTTCAGTCAGAAACTCGGCGTAGCTGACCGACTCGATGTAGTCGGACTTTTCACTCAGACTAAGGTCCTCGAGATAATCACGGTCGCCGCTGAGCAACTCAATCAAAATATCCTGTTCAGATTTCGCCAACGGTAGATCGCGAACAGCCGATTCGTAATCGCCAATCCCAAGCATCAAACCTACCCATGGAGCGCGCACTTTAACGAGCCCATCCGGACTGGGAAGGGCGAGCATGGCGTCGGCCGTCGCGCTGAGAAAACCGAAGTCATTCATATTCGTTTTCATAGCTTCCATATCGACACCGAGATCGTCTAGCAGCCCCTTGGATATCTTGCTGTAGTACCCAGGTGCCTCCAGATTGACCGAGCCGCCGATGCCCAAGCGCATCTGCCCGTCGTAATGAAACTCGTTGCGCTTTGCATGTCCGCCGAAATCGTCATGATTGTCCAGCAGCAGGATTTTCGCATCGGGCCCCATGCGCTTTTGATAAAATCGGGCAGACGCAAGGCCGCTGACGCCCGCACCAACGATCACCATGTCGTAGTGTTCGTTCAGTTGTCGATGCTCGGCAGGTTTTTCTCCACCCAAGGCAAGGGCGTGCATGACGTCGAAAGAACCGGGGTGATTGCCACGCACTCCATTGAGGATCGGTGGGTAGTACTCCGATGCTCCACTCGCTGCGGCTTGTGCGAACAATTCAGCAGGCGCCAGCAGAGTCGTACCGGTACCGATGGCCACGCCGTTCAGAAAATCTCGACGTGTAATTTGGTATTTCATCGGACTAAGCCTCCTTCAAACGCCTTCTGAAATAGACGGTCAGGCTGATAACGGGAATCATTAACAGAAAAAACATCCATTCGACGTAGGGGTTAATGTCCGCTGTCGCGACGCTTCCAACCATCACCCCGACAAACAGGATGTGAAACAGTAAACCGAAAAGACCAAGCCCAACAGCCGCAATTTTCGCACTCAACGTCAGTCGAAAGAGCGGGCGAGCCACCAATAGGCCGAAGACTCCGTACATCCAAACACCCAGGTGTTCGAGGGAGGCGTGCAGGGAGAAGGGCAGATACGGGCTCAACAACGGGAACAACTGTTCGGCGACAGCAACGTCTGCAGAGACAGTAGTCGACGCCACAACGATCTGTTGTATTGACCAGATCGCGAAGAATTTTGGAATGATGAAGGCGACAACCGATATCAGCAGCGCTGTCCCGGCAACAAACGCGCACAGCGGGTTCGACTCGCGGATTTGCCATGCAGTGCCGGCAAAGACGCCTGACACTGCCAGCATCGCGATCATCTGCACGAGCCATCCCGCGACAAAGGCGCCAACATTGGAGCTGTACCAGGTCATCCGGTCCGCGAACGGCCCTGCCGGGGCGTCGAGTGGAAAGAATGCCGATAGAACTGCCGAAGCAATCACCGCGATAGCCGACCAGAATGCGGCCTTGCTAATGGCATGGTCGAGCGTGTGTGTATTAGTCATAGATTTCTCATTGTCTTAATTAATGTTAATTGCCGTACCGAGCGTCAACGAACGCGAGCGCCGCATCACGCACGGCAGCGGAGTCTTTTGCCCAGCGACGGTCGCTGCCCACAAACAAAGTCGACCCCTCTATTAGCGACATCAGGACGAGCGCTTCTGCACGGGGTGCCGAACTGTTCATACCGACAAGCCGACTCTCCAGCTTGTCGAGGTAATCCACGTAGATATCGTCCAGCAACGTTTCCATGAGTGGCTCGACTTGCGCCATCGCCCATAGTTGGGGAAACAGTCGGTCGGCTTGTAAGGCAGAGCCCGGCGTGTCGTCGAGGATGATTTTGATGATGTCCCGGAGGCTGAGGACCTCTGCATCCAGCTTCAGCGTCTCGAAGGATCGGCGGTAGGTGTTTGCGATAAACGCGACTATCGCAGCTAGCATGTCTTCCCAAGTACGGAAGTGATATTGGAGCGCGCCCAGTCTCATGTCGCTGGCACGGGCGACACCGCGCATCGTCAGCTTGCCGTAGCCCTCCGACGCGATGATCCCGATCGCCTTTTGAAGGATCTGCTGTTTGCGATCGCTAAATACGACTTCTTGGTAGGCGGCTGACATGTCATGTGACATACTACAATCTGTCACATGACATGTACAGTGCTTGTGAGAATCGCTCTAGTCGAATATAGGAGTTATCAATGGAACTAACCCTCAGCGTTAATGGCGCCGAGTGCGTACCAGTTAATCTCCATTCCTATCTCCTCGTCGCTCATTTGGCATCACTCATCGTTCACGTTGCATTACAGCCCGTACTTATCGACTCGATCCCAGTATGTCGCAAGCTCATCGCGAGTCATCGTGCAGTCCCGGCTGTCGATGCACTTGGAGTCGGCTTTGAGTTCTACTTCAAGTGGCAAGCCCAAGATTTCTGGCACTCGAGCCGCGAATAGCGCGTATTGCTACCAACAAAAACAAGCTACACCGGGAACAGAATGGTGCGGTCGTGGCGCAGTTAATTACGCCCAATTTGGTGAGTTCCCAAAAGGCCAGGATACGCAGTATCGGCGCGATTTCAGTACGGGATATTAACTAACCGTTGCCTAAGTTTGATTTCTCAGTGACTTAGACAGCGATAAGTTATTGATAAATATGGTACTCCCTAGGGGATTCGAACCCCTGTTACCGCCGTGAGAGGGCAGCGTCCTAACCGCTAGACGAAGGGAGCAGAGTAACCGGGCTGGTCAAGCCGGGCGGTTATTATACGGGTGTGGCGTCTCGGCTCAAGCCCTGGTTTTGCTGCCTCGACCGGCTCCACCCTGTTATCATACGCGCGCAATGTGTAGCTCTAAGCGGAATCTAAGTTGACCAAAAGCAGTAACAAGAATAAACCTCAGCCCACGATCATTCCGCGCCCCTCTCACACCGTCTCACGGGATGACATCTCCCCGAGTGCGCTTAAGGTCCTGTATCGGCTGCATAAATCCGGTTATCAGGCATTTCTGGTGGGTGGCGGCGTTCGGGATGCTTTGTTGGGCCTGAACCCCAAGGATTTCGATATTGGCACTAACGCCAGTCCGGACGAGGTTCGCGCGCTATTCTCCAATTGCCGCTTGATCGGTCGTCGGTTCCGGCTCGCGCACGTTCGATTCGGACGAGAAATCATCGAAGTTGCCACATTTAGGGCGGCAACCGACGCTACCGAAAAGCATGGGGACGTCGAGCATGATCGTGAAGGCCGCATTCTCCGCGACAATGTTTATGGCAGCATCGACGATGATGTATGGCGGCGTGATTTTACGTGCAATGCGCTCTACTACAACATCGCCGATTTTAGTATTTGGGATTACGCCGGTGGCATGAAAGACGTCGAGGATCGCCGTCTGGTTATGATCGGTGATCCGGATACGCGCTTCCGCGAAGATCCGGTGCGAATGCTGCGGGCGGTGCGGTTTTCCGCGAAGCTAGATTTTCGCATCGCGAAAGACGTCGAATCATCAATGCTTAAGAATCGCGATCTCTTGCAAAATGTTCCTGCTGCACGATTGTTCGATGAATTCATGAAAATGTTTCAGGCAGGGCATGCGGAAAAAACTTTCGAGAAACTTCGTGAGTACAAACTGTTTGGGTTGTTGTTCGCTGATACGGATAAAGCACTCGATGAGAGCGAAGGGTTTCTAAAATTCGTACGGATGGCACTTGCCAATACTGACCGGCGTGTCGCAGAGGAAAAATCCATTACACCGATGTTTCTGCTTGGTGTGTTCTTGTGGGCACCGATACAAAAGCAGGCAGAGAAACTTCGTGCGCACGAAAAAATGTCACACTCGCAGTCGCTAAGTCTTGCATCGTTTGACGTTGCCGGCGATCAACAATCACGCATCTCAATTCCACGGCGATTCACGACGCCGATGCGGGAGATGATTGCGATGCAACCGCGCTTCGAAGTCAACCGCGGCAAACGGGGATTAAAACTTCTTGACCACAAACGATTTCGTGCGGCCTACGACTTCATGATCTTGCGTGCTGCTTGTGGCGAATTCGACCCTGAGCTCGCCGAATTTTGGACCGATGTTCAAAATCAAAATGCGGATGAACGCTTGGCGAGTTTCAGTGTGGGCAATCAACCGAGCGCCGGTAAGCGACGTCGACCCAGACGGCGTAAAAAGCCCGGGGCGAGTACAGCGTGACGGAGCCGCGATGGCGGCCCGCATACATTGGCATAGGCAGCAATCTCGACACACCAGCGGAGCAGGTGTCGCGCGGTATATCCGCGCTGGCGACCATTCCTAACACCAAGTTGATGCTCCAATCGAGTCGCTATGTATCTGCGCCAATGGGACCGGCTGATCAGCCTGACTATGTGAACGCAGTGGCGGCGCTCCTAACGCAGCTGCAGCCCGCTGATTTGCTGTCAGAATTGCAGGCGATAGAGACCGCACACGGTAGAACGCGCGATGGCGAGCGTTGGGGGCCGAGAATCCTGGATTTGGATCTACTGGCTTTCGCCGACGTGATATTGGCTGAAAGCGAATTGACTGTGCCACATCCGGGCATTGTCGAGAGAAGTTTTGTATTGTTGCCGTGGGCCGAGATCGCGCCGTGCTACCGAGTTCCAGGTCTGGGTAGCATCAGTGACCTTGCGAGATCGATAGAGTCCAATGAATCTCCGCTAACAAAAATAGACTGAGCACAATTGACTGTTGAAAGAATAAATACCGCGCCGCGAGACGCGCGATTCATTGTCGTTGAAGGACCTATTGGCGTTGGCAAGACGAGTCTTGCGCGGCGGTTGGCCGAGAGCTTTGACGGTGATCTCGTTCTTGAGGGCGCGGTTAAAAATCCGTTTCTAGAGGAATTCTATCGCTCAGGTCGAAAGACCGCGTTGCCGGCGCAGCTGTTTTTTCTTTTTCAACGAACCCGGCAGTTAGAGGCACTGCGCCAGGCTGATATGTTTTCGCCTATCCGAGTAGCCGATTTTCACGTGCTCAAAGACCGACTCTTTGCTGAGTTGAATTTAAGTCCGGAAGAAATGGAATTGTATTCGCAGATCTATGCAAAACTCGACGTCGAGGTGCCAGTTCCTGATTTGGTCATCTACTTGCAGGCATCCGTGGATGCGTTAATGTCGAGAATTACGCGTCGAGGTATCGATTATGAACGCGGCATCGATCGCAACTATTTGGAAAAAGTGACAGACACCTACGCGCGCTATTTTTACGATTACGATGAATCCCCATTGCTGATCGTTAACGCATCATCGATAGACCCAATTCGGAATGATGCCGATTATGAAGAGCTCTTTGAGCAGATACGGCGCATCACTGTCGGCCGACACTTTTTTAATCCTGCCACAACTTTCGCGTTCGCGTGATTCGTTAATGATGTCACATGAATCCTAGTATCGAGAGAAAAAATTGGATGTAGTAAGCACCGCGAACAACTGACAGACTGGCGTCATGAGGGCGAGCACATTGCGTTAGTTCCCACCATGGGCAACTTGAACGCCGGTCATCTTAGTTTGGTTGAAATCGCACGCGAACATGCGGAAAGGGTCGTTGTATCTATATTTGTCAATCCGACACAATTTGATGAAGATAAAGACTTTGAAGATTTTCCTCGTACACTCGAGCGAGACAGGCGCCTCCTCGATCGCGAGAATGCCGATCTGGTTTTTATGCCGGATGTCGAAACCCTATATCCGTTTGGCATCGACAACGCGACCTTGGTATCAGTGCCTGCGCTCAGCGATGAGCTTTGCGGGTTATTCCGGCCAGGACATTTTGACGGCGTTTCGTCGGTCATCACTCGACTGTTTAATCTCGTGCAACCTGACGTTGCCGTTTTTGGCCAAAAGGATTATCAACAGCAACTCGTCATTAATCGATTGGTGAAAGATCTAAATTTGCCCATCAAGATTATTTGCGGCGAAACTGTACGTGAAGATGATGGTTTGGCGCTGAGTTCGAAAAATCGCCATTTGTCTGAAGAAGAACGAGCGTTGGCACCTAAAATTCATGAAACGCTTGACGAAATAGAGCACGAATTGGAAAACGGTCAAAGAAATTTCGAAGTTCTTGAAACGCAAGCATTTGAGAAACTGAAGTCGCTTGGTTTTACGCCCGAGTACGTTAGCATCCGCCGCGCAGAGAATCTTGATCCGCCTAATCGTGATTGCGATGAACTGGTTGTGCTGGTGAGTGCTTGGCTCGGTAAAGCGCATCTTATCGATAATTTGGTGGTGCACATTTAGCCAATGCTGGTTGTAATACTCAGGCGAAGTCCTGAGGGTCGTATCTAGTTCGAGACTCTGTTTCGTCCCGCATTTTTGGCACGATAAAGAGCCGCGTCAGAATCTCTAAGAAGTGATTCGAAATTGCCACCGTCTTTAAGTTCAGCGACGCCCATCGAGATCTTGATCGAAATTCTAATCAGCGAATCATTGCTATCTTCGGTGCTGCCGGAAACGGCGGCTCGCACACGTTCGGCAATGATCAAACTCTCACTCGCTGAGACGCCGGGCAGTAATACGGAAAACTCATCTCCACCATAGCGGACTAACAAATCCCGTGGCCGAAATTGTTTTCTGAGGATGCGCGCAACTGCGGATAATGCGCGATCGCCTGCGACATGACCGAATTTGTCATTGAATAGTTTGAATTGATCGACGTCAACCATAACGAGCGAAACATCATGGTTATTTTGTGCGCAACGTTTTACTTCGCGCGGAAAAAATTCTTCCATTGCGTGACGATTGCCCAATCCAGTCAGTGCATCAGTCGTTGCATGTTTTTGAAATTTTCGCCAGTCCCCGATACTCTCGGCGATGAAGCGATTGTGACTGCGAACTCGTTCTGAAAGGACAATCAATAAGTTCTTCGAAAACTCATGTGATGCATTTACCATGTCCCACAATACGTTTTTGTGAATGACCAGTAAGTGGGTCGGTTGAGTCGCGAGAACAAATGCAGATGGATCACGGTCCTCGATAATGGACATTTCACCCACGCATGCACCGACTTCCATTGTGGCAAGCGATGGCGTATCGATAGATTCCACATGAATGGTGAGTTCACCTGACAAAATTATGTATACGTTCTCGTTCTTATCGCCAGGGGACAAGAGAAGTTCGCCGCCATCAAGGTCCACGCGATCGCAATCCTGCAGTAGTGCCTGGACGTCATCGGGCTGCACGCCCTTGAACAGTTCCAGCCCGGCTAACAAAGATTTTTTATAATCTGAGTTTAATTCTGCGCTTGAAGTGGACACGTTTATTTTCCGGAAATCCTTGAAAACTCAATGAAATCGATTCGTTCGCGTCCTTTTTACGCGATTCGATTTTATTTAACAATGAACGCAGTACCGGTTTTACAACGCCAGATATGGGAAAAATGTCAGTTCACTGCGACGAGAGCCTATTTTTCGACGGGATCCACTAATGCGGCACGAGACGCCTCGAATTCAATCACGTCATGGGGATCCGGTTTTGGGTATTTCAGACCGATGCTTTCCAGTGCATTCACAATCAACTCTGCGATTGTCGCGCGCATAAAGGGTTTGCTGTCGGCAGGAATTGCATACCATGGTGCCCATTCACGAGAGGTTTGTTTTAGCAATGAATCGTAGGCTTCCATGTATTCATCCCAGCATTGTCGCTCTTTAATGTCGCCCGGATTGAATTTCCAATGCTTGCTTGCATTGTCCAAGCGTGCCAAAAACCGTTTCTTCTGTTCCTCTTTGGAAACGTTCAGCCAGAATTTGAGAATTACCGTGCCGTTTCTGGCCAAGTGCTGTTCCTGATTGCGAATAGATTCGAAGCGATCTTCCCAAATGGTTTCTCTTTCAACTGATTCTGGAAGTTGCTGATAATCGAGGATCTCAGGATGCACGCGCACGACGAGGACTTCTTCGTAGTGACTGCGATTGAATATTCCAATGCGTCCGCGCTCCGGCATCGCAGCGTTGGTCCTCCACAAGAAGTCGTGATCCAACTCTTTCTGAGAGGGTTTCTTGAAACTGAAAACCTGAATTCCGGCTGGATTTACGCCTCTGGTGACAGCACTAATGGTGCTGTCTTTTCCGGCCGCATCCATGCCCTGGAACACCAACAAAACGGCATGACGATCGGAGGCGTGCAGCGCCTGTTGTTGAATGCTGAATTGCTTAACCGCGTCTTTGAGGCGTTTTTTGTTGTTGGCACGTTTCGAGTGCCGCGTCTGTACATCTTCTATGCGAAAGCTGTCATCAAATGGTACGAGAAATTCTGATTCAGGCGCTTTGAACATTCGATATTCCAATATGAATTCTGGGTGGAGGTCGTTCAGGACACATGTTGTTCCAGCGCCCACTCTACGTGATCCCTGACGAGTTGCGAATTGGAGTTCTTTTTTTCGGCCAGCGCGGCAATGAGTTCTGGTGTTGTTTCAGCATTGCCAAGTGCGACTGCCAAATTTCTTTGCCAGCGTTCGAAACCAATGCGACGAATCGCGCTTCCCTCAGTTTTCTCCGACCATTCTTCTTCGGTCCAGGCAAACAAATCCGTCAGGTCAGCATCATCGAGCGAGTGTCGAGGACGAAAGTCTGACTCGTCCGTTGGTTTGGCGAATTTGTTCCATGGGCAAAACAATTGGCAGTCGTCGCATCCATAAATGCGGTTGCCAATTTGTTTGCGGTGTTCAACGGGAATCTCGCCTTTCAATTCTATTGTTAAGTAGGAAATGCACTTTCTTGCGTCGAGTTCGTAGGGCCCGACAATTGCGCCCGTTGGGCATACATCCATGCACACATGGCAGGTCCCGCAGTGAGATTGTTCTGCCTGGTCGGCCGGCAACGCAAGGTCAACGAAAAGCTCGCCCAGGAAAAACCAGGATCCCTCGTCGCGATTGATCAGGTTGGTATGTTTACCAATCCAACCGAGTCCAGCTTTCTCGGCGATTGGTTTCTCTAAAACGGGGGCGCTATCTACGAACACTCGGTGGCCCATTGGACCGATGCGTGATTCAATTTTTTGGGCCAAAGATTTGAGTCGAGCACGAAGAACTTTGTGATAGTCGCGCCCGAGCGCATAGCGCGATATGTAGGCTTTGTCAGGTTGCTCAAGAAGATGCTCGGGACTTTCCCGCTCATCCGGCAGGTAATCCATGCGCACCGCAATGACACTCGCAGTGCCAGGCACCAGTAAATCCGGACGACTTCGCTTAAGCCCGTGGCGCGACATGTATTCCATCTCGCCGTGATGATTCTTGTCCAGCCAACTGTCGAGGCGCGTTTCCGCCTCGGATAAATTGATATCCGCGATCCCGACTTGCTGGAAACCGAGCTCCACGCCCCAACGACGAATGTCTTCGACAAGCTCATCAAGGTTTGGGTTCTGTGCGGTAGTTTCGGTGTTCAAGAATGATCCTGGTCTTTTCCTCGGTATAATTGCATTAGTATAATTGCATCTTTGCTACATCGCTAAAACGTCCGGGTAAAAGTGTCACTACCA
>JABIUH010000463.1 GCA_018701055.1 Woeseia sp.
AAACTGGATGGCACGGCGAAAGGCGGTATTCTCCTAAGTATTGCTGATAAATTGAAAGTGCCGGTGCGCTTTATTGGTATTGGTGAAAAAGCGGAAGACATGCAACCCTTTAATGCCGTCGATTATGTTGACGCCTTGCTCGCAGACCGTAGTCAATCGGAGTCATAAAGAGCTTGATTCGTATAGAAAAAGTGACCAAGCGCTATCCCGGTGGACATGATGCTCTCAGGGGCTTGTCACTTAATGTAGATAAAGGTGAGATGGTATTCGTCACTGGGCACTCCGGTGCCGGCAAGAGTACCTTGCTACGACTAATTGCATTGATTGATAGGCCGACGAATGGGCAGGTTATCGTTGATGGGCAGAATACTCAGCAGGTAACACGGCGACGAATCCCGGCGTACCGGCGCCAGATCGGCATGGTCTTTCAAGATCACAAGTTACTCTACGATCGGCCGGTATTCGACAATGTCGCACTGCCTTTGGTGATTGCTGGCGTGGATCATCGAGAAGCGGCTCGCAAAGTACGCGCAGCACTGGATCAAGTAAGCCTCCTTAACCAGGAAAAACAATCACCCGAAACATTATCTTCGGGCGAGCAGCAACGCGTCGGTATTGCGCGCGCCATTGTTAGTCGCCCGAAGTTACTTATCGCCGACGAACCGACCGGCAACCTGGATCCGGACCTATCACTTGAGGTCATGCGAATTTTTCGCCGCTTCAATGAAGTTGGCGTCACACTACTCATTGCGAGTCACGATATTGCGTTAATCGATCAACTGGGCTGTCGCAGAATTGCGCTGGCGAACGGCACGATTCAAGTTGATCAAGAAGAAGATCCGGTTGCCGAGTATGTCGAGCAACTTGAAGCCGAAAAGGAGCGTGACAGTTGGCGGCTATAAAGTCATCTGACGCACTTTCACCGCCTCGTAAAACCAGGCCGTTGACGAACTGGTTCTTACTCCATGTGAACACGGCATCGGCGGCGCTTGGCCGCCTGACTCGACAACCTTTCGCAAGCCTGATGATCATTCTCGTCATTGGCGTGACGCTCGCATTGCCTGCTGCATTACATGTTGTGATAAAAAATGCACAGTCCATTAGTTCATCGTGGGACAACGCTCTGGACTTTTCTGTGTATTTAAATAGAGATGTTTCTCTCAAACAGGCAGAACGTCTTGTCGATTTAGTTATCCAGCGCGCAGATGTCGAGAGTGTTCGCCTCGTTGCCGCCGACGATGCCATGATCGAATTTCGTGAACAGTCCGGGTTCGGGGATGCGCTGGATCATCTTTCTATCAATCCGTTACCGCACACGCTAGTCGTCCGACCCAGCACCGCAAATACCGAAGTATCGATGGGCCTGCTGAACGAGGAACTCGGCAATCTCCCAGAAGCTGACTTTGTTCAGGTGGATACGGAGTGGGTCCAACGGTTCCACGCCATACTGGACATTCTTGAACGCGCCATCGGTATCGGTGCAATTTTACTCGCCGCGGCAATCATTGTGATCATCGGCAACACGATCCGATTGGATATTCAGAATCGCCGTGAAGAAATTGAAGTAACCAAACTTATCGGTGCCAGCAACGCTTTTGTACGTAGACCCTTTCTGTATACCGGTGTCTGGTACGGCCTTGGTGGCGGCTTGCTGGCGCTGGGTTTGGTGACATATGGACTTTATGCGCTGGAAGAACCGGTGACTCGACTATCCGGTCTCTATAGCAGCCCATTCAGTGCACAAGCACTCGATTTACAGGAAAGCCTGATCATTGCCGGATCTGGCGTGTTGCTGGGCCTGATCGGCTCATGGCTGGCAGCCGCTCGACACATGCGGCGAATTGAGCCCCGGTAGGCAGAATAAGCAGGTGCGCAAGCTTTTACTTTACATAATATCAAAAATGTACGTTTATAAGTCATTGTTTTAAAACAGCTTTCAAATCTATTTTCCAGGGAACCAAACTTCGTTGTTAGCACTCTAAGGTGGGGAGTGCTAAAATTGCTTACCAACGGAGGATTTGAAATTATGACAACCGCAGTCACCTCAATAGATCATGACCTGACCCTCAAGGGCCCGGTAGGCAGTCTTGATGCCTATATCCAGGCCGTTGGGGCAATTCCCGTATTGACGAAAGAAGACGAGCAGGCGCTCGCACACCGCTTCCGTGAGGGAGAGGATTTACAGGCCGCTCGTGACCTAGTCATGGCCCATCTTCGCTTTGTGGTGCATATCGCAAAGGGTTACCAGGGTTACGGATTGCCGCTCGCCGACCTTATTCAGGAAGGCAATGTCGGCATGATGAAGGCCGTCAAACGATTCGACCCGTCATTCGACGTACGACTGGTTTCATTCGCCGTGCATTGGATTCGTGCCGAAATTCATGAGTACGTTCTGCGTAACTGGCGCATCGTTAAAGTTGCGACAACAAAAGCGCAACGAAAGCTATTTTTTAATCTGCGCAAAGCGAAGAAGAGTCTCGCCTGGTTGTCGCATGCGGAGACGCAAGCAGTTGCCGCGGACCTTGGCGTTAGTCCAAAGGAAGTCACTGAAATGGAACGTCGACTCTCTGCGCGTGAAGCAGTGTTCGATCCCGCGCCAGATTCTCGCGACGATGACCGGGCCTATTCGCCATCAGCTTATCTCCGGAGCGAGAATTCGGATCCGGCGACGTTGGTTGAGAAAACGGATTGGCATGATAATGCATCGTCCAGAATGTCTGCCGCGCTTCGAACTCTGGATGCCCGAAGTCAGGACATTCTGCAGTCGCGCTGGCTAACTGATAACAAGAAGACG
>JABIUH010000431.1 GCA_018701055.1 Woeseia sp.
ACGATGGGATTGTCGCGACCGGCGCCCTTGTATTGCATCACGATTAATTTAGCGGGCAAGGTGGTTCCGCTGGTCACGGAGAGGAAGGAATGCATGCCTAGTTTTTTGATTTCTGCCTCGCCAAGTACTTTGGTTTTCACGCCCTTGTTTTGTCGATCAATTTTTTGCGCGGTACGCGCGAGATACGCTGGCGTACAAATGTTTGGCGGCAAATTCCCCAAGTCTTTCGCGAGCGAGACGCCTGCGGCAATTGCTTGGCCATGCTCCGCTCCAAGCAGCGCTTTTTTTGCATCTCCCCTGGAGTTCGCGGCGATGCAAACTTTTCGCAATGCATGGGGTGATGCTCTTCGGCCACTCTTCGTTGCCTCGAATCGATACAGGACAGAGCCGATTGCTTCTACGCTGTATCTGGCCAAGTAATAGGCATCGCTGTTGGTGACTGGCTCCAACGTAAGATAGTTTGCGACGTCCGAAATTTTGCTGCCTTTAACTGCATTCGCAGCAGTTGAAACCGCACGGCGAAAAGCGGTCACACCAAAAGCACTCGCTTTACCCAAACCGACAACCAGTACGCGTTTGGCCCGAATACCGGTGACCTCTGTCAGCAGAAGGCTGCTGCCCGGCCGTCCACTGACGTCGCCTTGTTTGTAGAGACGGCTTATTGCGCCTTGTGCTGCTCCATCGATATTCTCTGCGCCGGCACTCAGCGTGCCGTCCGCGTAAACACCGACGATTACACAAGCGGTTGACCGACGAGACGCGGCACTAGTGGTCGTTATCAATTCCATGGTTTCGAAATCTCCCGGCACGCGACGACCAATCGCTCCCTCGTCGACATTGTTCGATGTCAATTGGGAAAATACGATGCGAGTCGCAAGCCTTTCTTGTTATTTGTTGCCAGAGTTTTCGAGGACCGTAACTAACGCCTACGATCTGCAATCTCTAGACACCTTAGCTTCCTGAGACACAAGGACTGTCCCGGGCAATTCAAAAACGGTAGTCTACCCGATCCGACTGAACATGGGGCGATTCCCGCGGTCCAAAAGTCAGGGAAATCACTGATATAGCAATGTTTCGCATACTCGATCGATACATATTTCGTGAAATCGCCCAATCCTGGTTGGCGGTCACAATGGTGTTGTTGGCTATCCTGCTGACCAATCAGTTTGCCCGTGTTTTGGGCGATGTCGCGAAGGGAAAATTGCCCAAAGATGCCATTTTCCAGATCATTGGCCTGACCGCCGTGCAATACCTGACCATTCTCGTGCCTATTGGTTTGTTTCTCGCCATCATGTTGGCGCTGGGACGACTTTATCGGGACAGCGAAATGCCGGCGATGATGGCGTGCCGTGTTGGTCCGGTGGATATATATCGTCCCTTGTCATTTTTGCTACTGCCTCTGGCGCTGGCTGTTGGTTGGTTGTCGATGGAGATTGGACCGATGGCGCTCACTGAGGTCGAGCGAGTCGGTGTTGAAGCCCGTCGTCAGGCCGATTTGTCGAGCATTGAGCCGGGTAGATTTACGAGCGACAGTTCTCAGGGCGCGGTTGTCTACGCAGAAAACGTCTCCGTAGCTGGCGAAATCGAGAAAGTCTTCTTACAGCGCCAGACTGAAAAAGGCGTTGAGGTGGTGATCGCGGAACGTGGTGAGCAAATCGATTCGGACGATCCGAATAAACGATTTTTTGTGCTGCACGACGGTCGACGCTACGAAGGTGTTCCCGGGACCACCCAGTTTCGTGTCATGGAATTTGCCGAGCACGGTATTCCTTATCAGCTGCCAAGCATTGAGGAACCGGATCTTGAACCGCGAGCGATGTTGACCGCGGATCTTCTAAAGACGAATTCTGCTGATGCGCGCGCTGAACTCCACTGGCGAGTTGGAATACCGCTGGCGACAGTGGTATTGGCGATTTTGGCGGTTCCGCTTAGTCGTAGCCAACCGCGACAAGGGCGGTACGGACGCCTCGCAATAGGCTTGTTGGTGTTCATTATCTATTTCAACTTATTGAGCGCTGGCAAAGCTTGGCTGGAACAAGGTGTGGTTCCGGCCTGGGTAGGCCTGTGGTGGGTTCACGGTATCATGCTGTTCGCAGCGTTCTGGCTATTGGCGTTGCACAACGGTCTTTGGCGGCGCATTTTCCCGCGGAGGCCGCGTAAGTGACGCTGCTGTCTACCTATCTCATGCGAGCCATTCTAGCCAGCACTCTATTGGTCGTTCTCGTTCTGTTGGCCTTGGCTGGCCTATTTGAATTTATCGGCCAATTAGATACCACGCAGGGCAACTACCAGATTCCGGAGGCGCTGTTATTCGCCGTCCTCCGCTTGCCACAGCTATCGTTTGAGATGTTACCGATTGCAGCGCTCATTGGTTCGTTGCTCGGTTTGGGTGCATTGGCCAACAACAGTGAATTAGTTGTGATGCGTACCGCTGGGCTGTCGGTCGCGAAACTGGCGGCAATGGTTTCACTGTCCGGTTTCGTTATTATGATTTTCACAGGTTTGATCGGTGAATTTATCGGTCCGCCGCTCGATTACTTCGCTCGAACGATGCGCGATGAGGCCCGCTATGAGCAGGAAGATCGCGATATTGGCAGCGCTGCGTGGGTGAAGGATGGGCCCGTTATTTTGCATCTCGAGCGAATAAATTCTGAATTCGAATTTGGTGCTTTGTACTTGTTCCGCTTTAACGAAGACGACACCTTGCGTTCGATCGCCCGCGCAGAAAACTCCGGAATCGATGATTCTGATAAGTGGATACTCGAAAATCTTAAAGAAACGAGATTTCAGGATGACTCTGTTCAGGTCGTCGAATCATCGCTCGCAGTTGAATCGTTCGACCTCGACGCCGATATGTTAGGCGTAACGCTGGTTAAGCCAGTGAGCCTGTCTGGACGGGGCTTGATGAGTTACATCGGCTATCTAAAGAAGAATGATCTGGACGCGCAGCGTTATGAAACGGAGTTGTGGTCGAGAATCGCACGAACGGTCACGGTCATCATAATGCCAGTTCTGGCATTAGCGTTCGTATTTGGCTCATTGCGTTCGGCCGGCTCAGGCGGGCGATTGATGATCGGCGTGTTGATCGGCCTCGCGTATTTCTTCACCAGTGAAATGGTGGCCAACTCGGGTCAAGTGTTCAGGCTCAATCCTGTATTCGTCACATGGTTGCCTTCATTAGCCTTGATTGGCGTGACCGGTTTCGCGCTAACGCGAGTGAAATAGGGAGGCGCGCCTACTCCTCTGGTTTCGGGTAATAGCGTAATCGGGTTCGCGACAAACGGTCGTGCCACGTGAGTCCTTCACGGTCAAACAATTGCCACCAAAAACCCATGCCGAATACAAGCAGTGACACAATTGCTGTAAAGAAGCGTACGTTTAGCGCGGTAATCGAAGGACTATCGCCGCTCATCGCCTCAACTTGAATGCGCCAGGCTTGCATGCCAAGCGTGCGTCCGGAGCGGCTCCAGAATCCGACAAAGAACAAGTAGCTGACAAGAAGGAGCACAATTTGGTAAAGAAGTTCGCCCGGTTCTACAGGCTCGCCGCCTCGCAATGCGATGAAAGGCAACGTCGCTAAAAACATGAGGGCTACTAAGAGTAGGCCATCGTAAATCATTGCGCCAAGGCGTCGTAGGAGTCCGGTGTTATGCATTGCTTGAAGTTTCCTGATCTCGTCGTTTGTATTCACGTCCTATCCAAATAGTCACAACACTCCAGAGCAGCGCAATCGGCACACACACAAGTGCGATGCCGCTGAGACCGATGCCGCTCATAGAGCGAACCGTCCAGCTTGTGAGGACGTCCCAGGCGCGATAGACAGTTGTTTCAATGAAGTTCTTAGCTTTGTATTTTGATTCTTTTGATACTACAGAGTAGAGCATGTCGGTGGTTGGTTTGGTAAACCCGAACCCGATCGAGCGGCGCAATACCTGCAGGCCCGCGATAATCATAAAAGCAGGATTGAGTGCGAGCAGGGTAAAACCAATGACGGATACTAGCGGTAACAACGCGAGTGTGCGGCCGATGCCGATACGGCGAACCGAGTGTTTGACGAGCAATAACTGTCCAATAAAAGACAAGGCATTGATCATCGCGTCCATGATCGCGAATACTTGCGTTTGCCGATCAGTGCCATCAAATGTGATGCTCACCATTTCGGCCATGTAAATGTAAGTCGCTCCACCCAGGAAGTTGGCGCAAGCCAGTGCAAATGCAATCGCCGCAAAATACGGCTGTGTGAGAACCTGCTTGGCGCCAGCCCAGGCACTGCCGCCGATGATGGCCGGTTGCGCTGCAGTGGTTTCTTCGCTGTCCGCTGCCGCGTCACGTAGTCGAACCCAGCGACGCAATCGAAAAACGCAATAGACGGCGAGAAGTAATAGTGCTGCCGATATCGGCAACAAGTTTTGAAACCCAATTCTTGTGACCAGCAAGCTGGTGGCAATAGGTCCGATCAAGGCGCCAGTACTCCCGCCAGCAGAAATCACGCCGAAAAGGCGGCGACTCTGCTTGCGCGTATAGATATCGGCCATGAAACTCCAAAAAACCGACACCACGAATAAATTAAACACGCTGAGCCAGATGAAGAAGGCACGACTGATCCAGATCTGACTAATCTCGTTGTTTTGGGCGTAGGTGAATACGGCAAAGAAAATTAGAATATTGGCGACGAAAAAATAGTAGATCCAAGGCAGAAATACGCGGCGTGGAAATTTCGAAGTGAGCCAGCCGAAAACGGGGGTCACCAGAAGCATCAATGTGAATGTGCCGGTAAAGAGCCACGGGATGTTAGTGACACCGCTAACGATCGCCATTGCCTCGCGTACAGAGCGCAGCATGAAGTAGGACGACAGAATGCAGAAGAAGTACGCGAAAGACCACGCGACGGCAACAAACTCACCCGGTTCAATTCCAAGCGTGCGCGATGCCAGTCGAACGAATGCCGACTTCGATCTGTTTTCTGTTGATTGAGAGGTCACATTGCCCTTTAAACTGATAAGACTTCTGCCCGCAGCGGGGAGTTTGCGGTACTATATTTTCGAACACCCATTACTAGAAAAACTGAGAATCTCGCTCAGGCCGCAGTTTACCTATCAATAGGCACTTTGCGGAGACTGATCAAGATAAAACGGTAATAAAAATAAGGAAAATGCCGTGGAATACGTCGCAATTGTTACAGGTCTTGTTTTGCTACAGCTCTTTTGGTTCTCGTTGCAAGTTGGTAAGGCCCGGGAAGCGCACAAATGTCCGGCACCCGCAATGTCAGGTCCACCCGAGTTTGAACGCGCCTACCGAGTGCACATGAATACGCTCGAGCAACTGGTCATCCTAATTCCGTCAATGTGGATGTTCGCGTATTTCACCGAGCAGGCGGATGTCGCAGCTAGCTTAGGCATCGTATTTATTGTCGGCAGGCTATTGTACCGCAGTACTTATATGGCGGACCCCGCTTCGAGAACAATAGGTTTCATGGTCGGTTTTGTGCCCATGATGATCATGTTGGTCGGCAGCATGATTGGCGCTGGAATGAAATTAATCGGATGACCGCTCTGTGCTGAAGCTTGCAACTTTTACGGATTTGCAGGAACTGCAGCACACTTTGGGACTCTATTGTTTGCGGTGCGACCGTTGGGGTGAGGCCGATCTGGCAGGGCTGATCTCAAGCGGTCGTGGTCACCGACGAGTCGTTGAGTCGCGTTTCCGATGTCGTAGTTGCGGCGAGCTGGTGGACAAGCAACTAAGGCCACCAGTACCTGAAGTCGGTGGTGCCGTTGGTTATATCGGAGGCTGACTGACCCGCCAGCCATAAGGAGTTCGGCTGTGTTGGTTAGTGTTGTCAGATGTGGTTTCATCATAATTGTTGCGGTTCTTACTTTTCCGCAATCTACTTATGCGCGGCGCGCATTTGATCACGACATTCTGAAAGACTCGTTCGGTTATGACCGAAATTTTTCGCGCGGCAA
Organism: Woeseia sp.; assembly: GCA_018701055.1. Taxonomy (GTDB): domain Bacteria; phylum Pseudomonadota; class Gammaproteobacteria; order Steroidobacterales; family Woeseiaceae; genus SZUA-117. The sequence continues at coordinate 5,967 of JABIUH010000431.1, forward strand.
GTTATCGTCTGCCGCGAATATCTGGCTAGGCAGCAGCAGAAGCCATGCGGATGCCAAGACTTTCAGGATGTGACTTGCGACTCCCACAGTAGACGTCCGGGCCATGCGGAAGTCTGTTAAAACAGCATTGACGCTGAGTTGAGCGTCTTGCTCAGGAGTGGTCGTGGTCGTGATGCAGCTGTCCTTCCCGTCTATGATGATCGTGATCGCGAATGGACTGTCCTTCTGCGATGAGATCCTCGGTGTCGGCTAATTTCTTATCAATGATCAGCGCCTCTAGGGCCGTTAACCAATGATCGTAATATCGTTCACCGGTATTGACCTCACCGCGAGCTTCGGCATCTTTTAATGTTGTGCTCAGTGACAATGCCCATTCGTCTCGAGAAATCGTGTGCGATTCTATTAACTCAACGACGATAGCGAAGGCATTCGCCTGCCAGGCCTCCGAAAATACGGGTCCGTCGTTGTCGCGCGGTAAAAGCGGTAGATCCGCGAGCGCCTGGCCGGGGTTAGTGGTTGTCATGATTGGCTCGCCGGTTCTAGGTGGAAGTCCCACAGTTCAGCGCTGATGCGATCATTCGGGTTGCCGCGGTCTCCCCACAACTCCGATCCTGTGAAAGTGACCGTGTAAAGGTGCTGTTGATTTGGATCTTCATTGCCGACCACGTCGTCGAGATATCGGTGAACACCATGGTGCGCTTGAATCACACCCTGGTGACCGCGGGCATATCGTGGCACTCGTGTGTGGCCGCTGGGATGTTGGTTTTTGACTAAGACTTCGTCTCCCGGCGAGAATCGTGGCGCTACCGTCGCTTTTCGCTCGTCGCTATTGTCTGATGCCAGACCTTGGATTGTTTCAGCCGGCCCTGGTGGCGTGAAATTGGGAAAGTCCGGCATTGTCAGCGGGCCGTCCGGATTCTCGAGTTCCTCTGCAGTGGCCAGCTCGCTGCGAAGCAAGGCTTGTTCTTCGCCGTAGAGCCATTTCGCGTAGTAAGGCAACGTTAGATACAAATCGGGCGGGATGCGTTCGAGGTCGACACGTAGCCCACCTGAATATCCAGGAATGGCCTGCGACCAAACCAAGCCCCAAAGCGCACGTTCCCAGTCTTCCTTGAGTGCAGGGCCCTGGTCTCTTTCCGGAAGCGTAAATCCATCCATGCCGCCGAGATCATGAATTGTATTCATTCTTCTAACTCCTCAGGCGTTCGACTGAAGCCGCTCGGCACCGATCATGGAATCGCGGGTTACGAGTGCAGCAAGTTCGTCGATCGAGAGACCGTCCGTGCCCGCTGGTCGTTCCGGAATGACCAAGTAACGAACCTCCGCTGTGCTGTCCCAGACTCGTACTTCAACATCATCGTCTAGCGTGAGCCCAAATTTTTGCAGTACGCCACGAGGATCAATCACGGACTGCGCTCTATACGCGGTGTCCTTATACCAAGCCGGCGGCAGGCCGAGTAGTGGCCAGGGATAACAAGAGCACAGTGTGCAAACGACAAGGTTATGCACCGCCGATGAATTTTCCACCGCGATCAAGTCGGTTCCTTGAACGCCGGTTAGATCGTCTTCCCGTGCGACGGCCCGTGCGTCGGCCAGCAATCGTTCACGATAGTCGGCATCAACCCAACTGCGTGCGATCACGCGCGCCCCGATATGTGGGCCTACTTTATTTTCATAAAAATCGACCACCGCGTCCATTGATGCCTGGTTGACCAGACCCTTTTTAGACAAGACGGAGATCAGCGCTTTGGTGCGTACGCTGTAGTCCGATTGCGCGTAATCGGCGGCGTCGTGTGCGTGCGCGCTTCCAGCAACTGCGCCGACTGCGACTGTGCCGGCTGCAGCTGATGATTTATTGATGAATTCTCGACGGGAAATTTTATCGTCTGCCATTTGAGTGGGTACCGAACAGAATCAATTGAATGATCATTCTACGCCAATAGTTATCTGGATCAATTAGGTACCCTGCATTTGTTCCTGTACCTGCATAGAGAGCCAGGTTGTGGTCTCCAGCAACTCGAATACGATATCGAAGTGATTGCGATTTTTGATTTCTTGAAGTGAGACCGGAATATTTTGCATTCTCAGTGTTTCCAATAATTCGTCTGACTGGCGTTTGAATTCAGCTGTTTCGTTGTCGCCGTAACATAAAATGACTGGGCATGGGTTACGTATTGGATGAAGGGCTGGACTATTGCGCAATGCTTCTTGAGCATCCATTTGTACAACATCATTGACGTAAGTGAGCTGAATCGGCTGTAGATCATAGATACCACTTATCGCACAAACTCCCTTTATAGCGTCGTTGGGTAGATCGAATTCGGACCAATCCGTCTGCAGCATCATCATCGCAAGGTGCGCGCCGGCCGAACTGCCTGACAGATAAATTCTGTCGCGATCAAAACCAAATTTCGCAGCCTGCGTGTAGAGCCAGGCAATGGCGTGGCAAACTTCTTCTACAATGCCGCTGAGCGATTTTTGGGGTGCTAACGTGTAGTTCAGTGCGGCGAAATAGTGGCCGTTGCCTTGGAAGGTGTTTGCTGCAAAGCATGACTCATTTTTGCTGAGTGCCTGCCAGTAGCCGCCGTGGATGAAGATGTGTAGTGGTGCAGAAGCCGACTCGTCCGGCAAGAACAAATCAAGTGTTTCTTCGTCGCTTACGCCATACCGAAGATCGATTTCGCAGCGATCAATGGCCAACGCGCTTTTTTTAGCTGCGTGACTCAGGCGTACATACTCGTTAAGAAACAGATTGATGTCATCAACGCAGCTGCTAGGCGAGTATTCTCGATCGAGCTCTGTTTGATCGAAATTTGCGTAAATTTTCGTCATCTATTGTCCAGGTCAGGGATGCCAGCGTTGTCGTTCCGTATTGGATAGAATACATGGATAGAGATCACATTTATGGATGAAGGATTAACCAGCAGGTAATCATGAGCGTTGCGAATAAGCCTGACATGCCGTCGCATGCAATCGACGCTGCCTCAGCTTGGGTCGGCCATGAAATGGCCGCGCGACCCAGTGAGTGGCTGGAAACGCTCACCCCTGACGATATCGAGGACTTAGAAAGTGCGTCTGCATACTTTCTGGAGCTGAACAGCGACCTAAAGGACATTGATCGGCATAACTTTCCGCTTCGACACTTCGACAATCATTTGGAGAGATTGCGCCACAAGTTGCTGCACGGAGTGGGAGTCGAAGTGCTACGCGGATTGGACGCAAGCAAATATTCTCGCGAGTTTCTCTCGGTAATCTTTTGTGGTGTTGGCGCATATATCGGCAGTGCTCGCTCACAAAACAGTGCGGGGGATTTGCTTGGGGTTGTGCGAAACACTGGCGCAAATGCGGCCGATACGAATACCCGAATTTATCAGACATCCGCCCGGCAAACGTTCCACACAGATTCCGCCGACGTGGTCGGGTTGCTTTGCCTTCGTGCGGCAAAGAAAGGCGGGCTTTCGTTGCTGGTGAGTGCGACGACAATCTACAATCGTATGCGCAGGGATTGCCCGGAGCTACTCGCTCTTTTGTTCGATCCGATCGCAACGGATCGACGTGGTGAAATACCGGAAGGTGCGAAACCGTACATGGAGATCCCGCCGCTTAGTTGGCACGCAGCGCAATTAACGGTTTTTTATCAACGTCAGTACATCGACAGCGCACAACGCTTTCAAGGGGCGATGAAATTGACGCGGGAGCATATTGCCGCACTCAATAAATTTGATCAGCTTGCCAATGATCCGGAATTGTATTTTTCGATGCAGTTGGAGCCTGGTGACATGCAGTTTGTCTACAACCACACACAACTGCACGATCGTACTGGTTTCGAAGACTGGACAGAGGAGGGTAAGCAACGTCTATTGCTGCGCTTGTGGCTGTCCGTCCCGGGAGATCGCCCGCTACCACCTTGTTTTCGCGAGCGCTATGGATCGATTGAGATTGGCAATCGTGGTGGAATCATTACACGATCGACGTAGTGGTTATCGATTTGTGCAGTTCTTTTGCTAGGACGCTGACTGAAGCTAACTGATCGATTTTAGCAATACCGACTACGAGCATCGTTCAGGCGGCACATTCATGTCGCCCGGCATGTCGATGCGCATGACCATGAAAAGACTGGCGGATGCGGAAATTCAGTAGTTCGTTTTCCATAAGGGAGGGCTGCTCGAATCTGCGCAGTTTCACCGCGATCGCGTGCGCTTTCTTCTCTCCTATTCTGGTTAGAGCCAAGGCAATCGTCCAGATTGTGTGACATAGGCCAGATTTTCTGACATCTGGCTGGCGGTGTCGCTATTCCTGAGTAATCTTTAAACACAAGACGGCAGTCGCTAAAGATGTCTGTTAGGCGCGATGCCACACTGTTTTGAGGAGTAGCAATGTTCAAGCGAGATAATGAAAGCAACGGAGCAAATGGGAAATCACCAGTCCGAATCGATCAACAGTCGACCGTTCGCTCGAAAAATGTATCCATAATTGGTCCGAGGTTGGTCTTTCATGGCGAATTATCTGTTGACGAAGACTTGGTGATCGAAGGCACGATTGAGGGCACGATTGCTCACCACAAGAAGAACCTAACCATTGGTCAAAAAGGCCGCGTTACCGCAGACATTCACGCAAGCTCAGTTTTGGTCGAGGGCGAACTAAACGGCAATATTCATAGTGACGGACTGGTATCGCTTGCGAAAGGGTCAACCGTTACCGGTAACGTTGCTTGCGCTCGATTGGTGGTGGAAGACGGCGCTCGATTCACTGGCAAAATTGATATGGCGGCATCAGCTCCGATTCAGATTGTGCCTGATGTCAATGAAGAGCCCGGCAAACTCACAGGTTGATTTGCTTTTTATTTTGTTGCATAAGATCGAGTCTGGATGGATTCTTGGTCGCTGATAGAATGAAACGACGAATTGCGGTGCTTGCGTTTGCGATGTTGTTCGTCTCGCAAGGCGTGTTCGCTGATTCAGGATCTGCGCTAAGCGAGCAAATCGTCGGCGTCTGGCGAATGGATCCAAGGACACTGAATTCGTCTGCCGTATCTTCCTATCAGGAAGATGGGACAGTGACATTTAAATTGCTCCCTGATGGTCGCTTCAGTGTTATCGGTCGAATTTCAACGCGCATGGTTCTAAAAAATGATCAGACATTCACTGATCCTGGTTGCGTTGGTGAAAAAGAATGTACGCAGGATGGGGCGACTGAAGGGTTAGGTGCCTTGTTTGGTAATACCATTTATGTCGATTGGTTTGACGCCGGCTGGATAGACGATTTTTTCAAGGTCAACGGCAATGTCATGACCGGGGACGACGGCAACGGCCTGATTCGTCTCGTCAAAGAAGAGTGACCCATTGTAAATCACGTACGTAGTTTGTGTGCCGCTGCTGCGTTCCGTATTCGCAACCACGTCGCCGCTACAACTGATCGCGCACTCAGTAGTCGAGGTCGGCCCACTTCACGCCGCGGGACGCAGTCCAGCCTTTAGTCTAATTTCGCAGCGGCGGCCTCCATAATATTGCCCCACATGCCACAGGCATAGTGGGCTTGTGGTCGCTCGGAATTGACTAGCTGAGGGCCAAAAGCGCGACTTCACTCGAATTTGACCGGCATTTCGTGCCCGGGCAGAGCATTAGCCTGTCACCAGCACGCCGATTTATATATATTTGGACGGTCGATTCGGGTCTTACTTGCCGCGACCACCGCGGTAGTGCTCTGGCCAAACATTTATGAGGCTTGTCATGGATAAACGCGCGTTCTTAAAAAACATGGGCTTGATGGGCCTAGCGGTACCGCTCAGTTTTTCGCATCTTGCAGAGACCGTTGCCGCTGTTAGTGAATTAAAACCTCATGACCTGGCGACTGATGAAGCGTTTTGGTTAAAGGTTCGGGCCGATTACGACATCAAGCCGGACTACATTAATCTTGAGAACGGCTACTACTGTTTCATGCCGAGGCAAACTCTAGAGCATCAAATTGAACACATGCGTAATGTTAATTACGAAGGTTCGTATTACATGCGCACTGTGCGCGTAGAGAACAAGAAGAAGGTTGCGAATAAGGTCGCAGAAATTGTTGGTTGTACAGCCGAAGAGGTTGCGATTACACGCAATGCGACCGAGTCTCTGGATTTGATCATCGGCGGCTTGCCCTGGGAGGCTGGCGACGAAGCAGTCATGGCCGAACAAGACTATGGCGCCATGCTCGAGCATTTTAGATATGTCGAACGTCGGTTTGGTGTGGTCAATCGCTTTGTGTCGGTACCCAACCACCCTGCGAATGACGAAGAAATCGTCGATCTATACGCGGCCGCAATAACTGACAAAACTCGCTTACTGATGGTTTGTCACATGGTCAACATTACGGGTCAGATTTTGCCTATTCGGAAGATTGTGGATATGGCTCATTCGCGCGGTGTTGAGGTGATGGTGGATGGGGCACATGCGTTCTCACATATCGACTTTAAAATGGCGGATCTCGGCTGTGACTACTACGGTACTAGTCTGCACAAATGGCTGAGCGCGCCGTTAGGCTCAGGAATGTTGTACGTCAAAAAGAACAAGATTGATGGTATCTGGCCGTTGTTGGCGGAGCGTGATTTGGAGCCAAATGATATGCGACGGCTGAATCATACGGGCACGCATCCGGTGCACGTAGACCTTGGTATTCTCAACGCTATCGAGTATCAAAATACGCTCGGACTGGCGAGAAAAGAGGCGCGCCTCCGGTTTTTACAACACTACTGGACGAGTCGGGTGCGAGATGTCCCACGCGTTTTGGTGAATACACCTGCGGATACGTCACGTCATGCTGGTATCGGCAACGTCGGTATCGAGGGAATCGAACCATCAGACTTAGCAAAGACCTTGATGGATAAGCACGCCATTTTTACCGTTGCAATCAACCGGCCCGGCGTTCGTGGACTGCGAATTACGCCAAATGTGTATACAACGACCGACGAGTTAGATGTGTTCGTCGATGCAATTAAGAAACTAAGCGCGTAGCTCGTTGTGTCAAGTCGTCTACTCAAACTCTGCTGAAGTCGCGAAGCAGAGGTTCCCAGCGTGAATAGAATTCTATTTGTCAGTCATTGTCCGTCGGCCAACACCGAATCGCTGCGCAATGCAGCGCTTACGGGTATTGCAGGGTTGAATCTTGATGACGTGATGGTTGTCGCGAAGAGTCCGCTCGAAACAGATGCAAACGATGTTGAAAATTGCGATGGAATTCTACTTGGCACAACCGAAAATTTTGGTTACATGGCTGGGCTGATCAAAGATTTTTTTGAAAGAGTTTATTATCCATGCTTGGAATCGAAGCAGGGTTTGCCGGTTGCCCTGTACATTCGGGCGGGAGAGGACGGTCGAGGTACGCGGTCCAGCATCGAAAAGATTCTGACCGGATTACGATGGAAGCCAATCAGCGAGTCATTGATCTTGCGCGGACCCTATAACGATGCATTTGAAGGACAGGTTGCTGAATTGGCAATGACAATGGCAGCGGGACTTGATGCCAACATTTTTTGAGGAACGTAGGTCGTCGCAATTAGTTATCCGCTTTCTTGTCTTCTGTGTTGGTACTGAAGTCCGCCGCATCATGACGTTCGTGTAACTGTGCTTCTGGCGGGCCCGACGTTCGGTTGACCATTTGGCCGCGTTTCACCGCATCGCGCGCCTGGATTTGTTCTGCCCATCGAATCACGTGTGTGTATGTTTTGACATCGAGAAACTCAGCGGCATCATAAGCAAGGCCGAGCGCAACCATGCCGTACCATGGCCACGTCGCAACATCAGCAATTGAGTATTCATCTCCACAAAGATATTCGTTAATGGCCAGATGGCGGTCGAGGACATCGAGTTGGCGTTTAACTTCCATCGTGTAGCGATCGATGGGATATTCGAATTTGGCCGGCGCGTACTGGTAGAAATGAC
>JABIUH010000379.1 GCA_018701055.1 Woeseia sp.
ACACTAGGTGCGGGGCTGCGCTGGTTTGATAGCACTGTCGAATTCAACCAGTTTTCGGACGGGGCGCTAGTAACTTTCGGCGCGGTGCCGGCAATTGAGACAGCCGGGCGAGAATCGACGGATGATGTGAATCCACATTTACAGCTGCAATTTTTCGCCTCAGACGATCACAGTATTTATGCCAGGGCCGCGAAGGGTTTCAGGTCTCCGGTTGTAAATGCGTTAGCCGACAATGCGCTTTGTGCGCCCGAGCTGGCAGCGCTGGGTGACCTGGCGCAGAACTTGACCGAACCAGATACAGTTTGGAATTATGAAGTGGGCAGCAAGTCAACGCTGGCTAATGGCCGTATTCAATTAAACGTCGCTGCGTACTATGCAGACTGGCGCGACATTCAGGTGCCGATTCAGCTGGAATGCGGATTTTTTCTGTCTGCAAATGCCGGTGATGCGGCAAGTAAGGGTGCGGAACTCGAGGTTTCGGCGGTCGTCACGGATGCACTGCAGGTAAATTTCGCCGCATCATTCACGGATGCGGAATTCAAAGATACGATCACAAACTCATTGGGACTCGCAATTATTACCGATGGACAGCGCACACCAGGAACACCAGAGTGGAACGTGTCTGCAGGTTTCGAACATCAGCACCAACTGACTAGTTCTCTTAACGGATCTCTGCGATTCGATGTCAATTATATAAGTGACTATCCAGGTCTCGTAGAGGTAGCAACGCCGGGCGAAGCAATCGCAAACGTCGGGGACTACTCGACTGTCAATGGCCGTTATGCTGTAACACTGAATGAGTCGACCGATTTTGAGCTTTTTGCTAAAAACTTGTTCGACGAACGTGGCGTAACCGCAGAAACGAGCCCGACGAATCTATTCGGCTTTCAGCGCTACCTGATTCGACCGCGGACTGTTGGCGTGCAAGTTCGGCATCGCTTCTGATTGAGGTCGGCAGATGTTTTGTCGGCGCTTTCTATTTATCTTTACGCATCACGTTGGGCGGCACGCCAAAGTAGCGCTTAAATGCTGTCGTAAAATTCCCCGCGTACTCGTAGCCGACGTCTAATGCGATCTGTGTAATGCTCATTTCGGATTCAAGAAGCAAGGTTCGTGCCCGCGCCATTCTTACTGACAATAGATAATCATAGACGGTCAAACCGAAGATGTACTTGAAGCCGCGGGTCAGTTTCAGTTTGTTGACTCCGACTTTTCGCGCGAGTTGAATGATGGTCGGTGCGTCGGCGTATTGAGCATCGAGAATAGACCTTGCATCGTGCAGATTTGCCAGATCCTGTTTGGACAATCGAACCGCAGTGGATTTAGCCTCTTCTGACGTTTTTAGTGCTTGCAGAAATAGACAGATTAGTTCGTTGGTCTTGGCCTCAACAAATAGTGCTCTCAGCTCGCCTTCAACATTCATTGATACCAGCGCTTCGGTCGCTTGATGAATTTCTGCATTCATCGCAAAATCGACGTAGAAAAAATCGGGAGTGTCGTTATTAAGAAGAAATGCCATCGAGTCTGGTATTGCTGAACAGGTCATTTTGTTGGCATCAAGGAAATCGGCGATCCGACAAAAAATAGTTACAGACTTTTCTCGATTGCTAGCGAAGTACACTTCTTTCTTGATAACATCGCGTGGTTGGAATAGCGCGGCGGCCGTGAGTTTGTGAACTTCAAAGTCATCATGATCGGTCAGTGAATATGACGCACTGCCACGTAAGCGAAAGTGGAGCTTTAGTTGATCGGATCCTGTCGCAGTGTCTTCCCAGTTTTGCAAATTCTTAAAGTTGCAGATGGCGACCGACAGATAGTCCTTCAACGGCACGAAATCGGCAAAGCCCTCTGCAACCGTGGGTTTCGCTACAAGACGGGTCGCGCCGGGGAGACCTGGAGGCGGTTCGCTGGCAGCGTCAAATGTTTGAAATTCTGGGTACTGGTCCATGGAGACTGACTAATTTGAGACGATGTAGACAATTGCTGATATCAAAGAAATTGGCAACCATTGGCATAAATGCGGTCGCGCAGCACATCGTATAGTGACTGTTCGGAAAAATGTGACACGTGCAAGCTCCATGGGTTTCTTGTTATGTCGGTAGAGTGGGACTATATCATTGTGGGTG
>JABIUH010000380.1 GCA_018701055.1 Woeseia sp.
CACGATAGTGCTTAAGACCCGCGAGCATCAACAAGAAGGCCAAACCCCGCGAAATTCCGCCGACCATAGAGAGAGAGTAATTTATCTTTTGCGGATCTTCGTATAAATAGTCGGTCAACACGGCGACGAGTGTGGGCCCAATGCCGATGCCAACCGCATTCGAGATAAAATAGTAGACGCCAGCGGCCAAACCCAACATAGCAATCGGAAATAGGCGCTGGACAGCAGATGCAGCGCACGCGAAGCACATATTCGACCCAAATATGGCGAATGCCATGAGCGTTAGGGCTATCGTCGGTGTCTCCGCCAGCGGATATAAGAAACTAAACGGCACCGAAAAAGCCGCACCAATCAATACAAGAATGACACTGGCTCCCTGCACACCGCGCTTGCTCAATTGGTCGGCAGCGATGCCGCCACACAACATCCCGGTCAATCCCGCAAACAATTGCACCATCCCGTACCAAAAGCTTCCCGTTGCCGGATCCCAATCGTAGGTGCGACTAAGGAACGTAATATCCCAAAAACCCTGCGAATACGCGGCCAATGAGATCAACGCCATACAGGAATAAAGCGCGGTTATGGGAATCCAGTTTTGCCCTGAATATATTTTTACTTCATCAAGCGATGCGGCGTCGGCTACTTTAGCGACGCTCTTCGGTTCGCTACTCTTTTCACGCTGTTGTGAATTTCGTGGTTCGCGTACGGTCACCAGCAACATTGTCATGAGCATGCCAACGATACCTAGAAACATTAAGACCAATTTCCACGCGGCTGCTCCGCCAACCATGATGACATCTTCCCAACCCGGCGCGTTCGCGATTTCAGACGCAACCCCGTAAAGATAGCCGCCGATCGCGAATGACAAGCCAATTCCTATTGGAGCTCCAAACAGAAAAACGCTGGTCGGCGTTGCCAGGCGCTTTGAAGGGAAGTAATCCGATAACAATGACAGCGTTGACGGTAGTAGCGCCGCTTCACCTAAACCGACGCCCATGCGCAGAATAAACAACTGCCAAAACTTGCCAACAAGACCGCAAGCCGCCGTTGTAAGGCTCCACACGAATACGCCAACCGCGATTAGCAAAGGACGATTCAGGGAATCCGCGAGTCGGCCAATAAAAACGCCCGCAACAGAATAAAATATCGTAAACGAGATGCCACCGATCAAACTGATCTGAACATCTGTGAGATCCAGGTCTGCCTTAATGGGCTCCAACATGACCGCAATGATTTGTCGGTCCATAAAAGACAACACGTAGAAACACATCATCAGAACAACGACGTACCATGCGTAGGCTGGTTTCGGGTATGAAGCTAGCTCATCCTCACTAGCGGACGTGTCATCACTGTTGTCGATCGTCGTCATTTATTATTCTCGCTTCTTCGTGAACTAACTATTCATCTATTTAGAAATTGCGTTTAGCGCGTCTCGATGTTGCCGAACGGCCTATTGTCACATGAGTCACCCAATCCATCGTTATCCCAATCCGGCTGGCGGCTATCCATTGGCCGCAGAGGATTGAATATAGTCGGGCAGTTGTCTGCGCTGTTCTCGATTCCATCCCCATCGTCATCTAACCCTGATATTCGCCTGCCATCAAACTGCCCGTGCCAACTGGGATCGCAAGTAGGTTCGTTGGGAGGCGTAGCCGTACAGGACATCAGTGGGTACGAATCGAGGTTAGCAGCAATGATCGCACCCAAATCTGATGCGTGTTCGTTGCTAGTGCAAACAGCAACCTCACGTCCGCAGGCAAGTGCCGCTGGGAGACGGGTGCATTGCGCCAGATTTTGCGACAGGGCCGCAATGACGTCAGGCATTCCGACCAGCGGTTGTCCTCCGCGCAACACAAGAAGCACGTCGGTGACATCCGACTGAACAATTTGCGCGTAGGGATTTATCTCGTTGCCAGCTGAGAAAATGGCCAGGTCAGCGACTTGACCAATCGCGATGCTGCCAAGCGAATATTGCAAAGCGAAGCTTTCAGCGGCATTACTCGTAGCCATAGACCACAAATCATAGTCTGTTATTCGATTGTCCAAATACTGACGCGAGTATGATGCTGCACAACTCAACTCACGCAACATGTTCATTGAACCGGAATATATCCAATCCGTGCTAAGGGCAACGTTTACGCCAAGTGTCTTGTATAGAGAAACATCGGCGGTGTGACCGTACAAAGACATATTGGATCGCGGCG
>JABIUH010000382.1 GCA_018701055.1 Woeseia sp.
CACGAAGATGGGCCGTCTTTGGACGTCAAAAATGTTCGAATCCTTGCACCACTGCCAGGAAGTGACGTCGGTGTCGCGTATTTTGACGTAGTGAATAACACCGACGCAGTTTCGCACTTGATCAATATGAGCAGTCCACAATACGGCCAAGTCGCAATGCATGAAACAACCGAGACCAAAGGAATCGCGCGCATGCGTCCGGTCAGTACCGTTCCCGTACCCGCGAACAGCGAAATCAAGTTTTCGTCTGGTGGTCTACATGTAATGTTAATAGACCCGCTCGCAGAGCTAGGCCCAGGGTCACAGATAACCATACAGTTACATTTTGAAGATAATTTGCTCATTGTGTCTGCAATGTTGCAACCGCGACGCCCGACGAATTAGGCGGGGTCAATAAACGCATATGTCTAATATCATCGCAACAATATTCGTCTTTCTGCAACGGATACTTCCAAAGAGTCTAATTACGGCCGCCGTATATCGCATCGCGAGAATTCAAAGCTGTGTGATCAAAGATTTTCTGATTCGAAATTTTGTTCGACTTTACAAAGTAGATTTGGACGAAGTCAAATTGAGCGTCCCCGATGACTTCGCTAGCTTCAACGCCTTCTTTATTCGCGAACTCGCAGAAGGATCTCGACAAGTCGCAAGCGCACACGATGCCATCGTCTCTCCAGTCGATGGAACCGTTAGTGCGGCAGGCCGGATAGAAAACGACAGCCTTGTTCAGGCAAAAGGAATCCACTACTCACTTGCTGATTTCTTGGCGATTGAGACACATATCGCAAAAGACTTTTCCGGCGGTGAATTTGCGACTATCTATCTTGCCCCCTACAACTACCATCGAGTGCACGCGCCGCTCGCGGGTCGACTTCAATCTATGCACTACGTTCCCGGCAAGCTCTTTAGCGTCAACGCCGCGACCGTCGCGCGACTGCCGGGCTTGTTCCTGCAAAACGAAAGACTGGTGTGTCACATAGATACCAGCTCCGGACCGGCAATTTTGGTTTTCGTTGGCGCCATGAACGTGGGCAGCATTAGCACTCCGTGGACTGACGAAATACGCCCAAAAAAGAGCGGCATTGTGGAGTCAATCGACCTTGCAGCATCACCTCTTAGTCGTTCGTTCAAAAAGGGTGACCCATTGGGCTGGTTCAACATGGGGTCGACTGTTGTCCTTCTTTTTCCGCCAGGAAAATCAGAAGGTCTGAAAGACCTGTCGCATGGTCAGCTCGTTAGCGTCGGCCAGCAAATCGGCGCGGTTATTTCGGCGCAGTGAGCTGGCGACCGAAGGGAACCGTCGAGAGCGCTCGCGCTCGTGCGAGCGCCCTGGCATGCGCACGCGAATTTTTCAGCGATCGCCAGGTCCTGGAAGTCGAAACGCCGATCCTCACAAGGCACGCCACCATGGATGCCAATATTGAGAGTGTGGTCGCTAACCTATCCGCACGCGATGTGTTTTTGCACACGTCTCCCGAATACCACATGAAACGCCTTCTCGCTGCAGGTTACCCAGACATTTTCCAAATTTGCCGCGTATTCCGAGGTGGTGAGGTCGGCCGGTATCACTTACCGGAATTCAGCATGGTCGAGTGGTACCGGCTCGGATTCGACCTGCAAGCAATTATTCGCGACTCAGTAGAATTTATTAACGCGATTCTGGGAGATCGACTGGTCACCACGGAATCAATAGCGTTGAGCTACCAGCAGGCATTTGAAAAAGCAGTCGACCTCAATCCATTTGACGCAGGTATCGCCGAATTAATTAAAACGGTCGGTGCAGACGATGATCTTGTCGGCTCTCTAGGCGAGGATAGAGACGCCTGGCTAGACCTTGCGATGGCGAGTCTTGTGGCACCGACTTTCGAAGCACAGCAACTCACCGTTGTTTACCACTATCCTATGACCCAGGCATCTCTCGCTCGTGCTTGTCCCGAAAACAGCCAGCTGGCCGATCGCTTCGAAATTTATCTGGGTGAGTTGGAACTGGCAAACGGATTTGTCGAACTTACGGATGCCACTGTCCAGCTACAACGATTCGAGCGTGATCAGCATTTACGAAGAGAAAATGATCGGACCATCCACGAAATCGATTCGACGCTGATTGACGCATTACGAGAGGGGCTCCCACAATGCGCTGGCGTTGCGATAGGTCTCGATCGGCTACTGATGCTCAAGTTGAATGCCAATCACATCAACGCCGTTACAACATTTGTGCCCGGAAACTAAAAATGACCGTGAACTACGAATTACTCGGCAAACAGCTTGACTCACTGATGGCTTCAGAACCGGACCTACTGGCGAACAGTGCAAATTTCGTGGGTCTACTATTCGCTGAAATCCCGAACATCAACTGGTTGGGACTCTATATCGTTAGAGAGAGTGACCTTGTTCTTGGTCCGTATAATGGAAGACCGGCGTGTGTGCGCATTCCGATGGGCCAAGGTGTTTGCGGCAGCTCAGCAAGTGATGCGCGCACGCTTCGTGTTGCCGATGTGGATCAGTTTTCGGGACATATCAGCTGCGATCCTGCATCAAAATCCGAGATTGTCGTGCCCTTGATCATAGACGAAGTAGTGATAGCGGTACTAGACGTCGATAGCCCAGTTTACGACCGATTTTCCAGACAGGACCAGGACGGGATCGAAAAACTCTGCCGTGTATTTGTCGCTCGACTACGCGCTCTAGGCGCGCGGCACAAAAACTTTATTTGACCCGCGCAACGTATTCGGCGGACCGGGTATCGACTCGAATCGTCTCGCCCTGCTCCACGAATAGAGGCACACGAACGACTGCACCGGTTGACAGCGTTGCTGGTTTCACGCCACCGCTTGCGGTGTCACCACGAAGGCCCGGATCGGTTTCAGTGATTTCCAATTCGACGAAATTTGGCGCTAACACAATCAACGGTTCATTGTTCCACAGCGTAATCTGACATACATCTTGCTCTATCAACCATTTCTTCGCTTCACCGACTGCCTTGTGGTCAGCAGCATATTGCTCAAACGTATCGGCAACCATGAAGTGCCAGAATTCCCCGTCTGAATACAAGTACTGCATATCCGTATCCATCACGTCAGCGGCCTCAACATTTTCGCCCGACTTAAATGTCTTGTCGACAACTTTACCGGTTTTGAGATTCTTGATGCGCACTCTACTGAATGCCTGCCCCTTGCCGGGTTTGACGAATTCGTTCTCAACGATAATGCACGGATCAGCGTCGAGAATGATGCGTAGGCCTGATCGAAATTCGCTCGTATTGTAGTTTGCCATTTATATATCCAGCGCCAATTTAATTGAGGCATTAAGTTATTTGTCAGGTCCAGACGCAGCGTTTTGTCTGGCGCGCGCCATGATACCGCGATTGGCACTCGGGATAAGCATCGGCAACAAATTGTCTGATTATCGACAGACTGCACTCAACGATCGCAATCGGGCCCAATTATCACGTCCAAATGCCGTTATATATTGATGCCTGTCACGGTTTTGGCATGCCATCGAGGACTCCGGATAGCCTTCTGTATAGACTGAACCCCAGTTCACATATTGTTCTTGGCGCCGCCATGCAAAAGGATTTCAGGTTCGCGATTTGACCAAAAAACACGCCATCTCTATTGCCGTATTGTCGACCGATCGAGACAATGTCGAGCAGGTCAATTCCAGTCTGCGTGATGCTGGCCATGCGGCCCATTGTCACTGGATCGAAACGCCTGCCCAATTCGATCAAATCATTGGTGCCGAACCTCTCGAAATCATTATTCTAAACGTCGATGCATTTCCGGATTCGATTAAACAGGTCGTCAAACTAAAAGATGGCTACATTCCCGAAGTTCCAGTCATTGCCGTTGGGAATTCGGCCAATGAAGAGAGGATTCTCGGCGCGATGAAAGATGGCGCTTGTGATCTGGTGTCTATCGATCAAAAGGCGCGCTTCCAGGCCGTAGTGGGTAGAGAGCTGCGAGCTTTTCGCGTCGAACGTGCGTTGAATACGACGCTCAATTCCGCCGCGGAATATCGCAAGCAATTGCATGACTACATGCAAAATTCCAGCACGGCAATCGCGTACATTCAGGAGGGAATTGTCACCGATTTCAACCCCGCCTGGATAGATTTATTCGAAGTGAATTCCCGCGAAGACGCCATGGGCTTGCCACTAATGGATAACTTTCTCGCCGAAAGTCATGCCGCCGTGAAAGGCGCATTGGTGGCAACCGTCAAAGGCAAGTGGCAAAAGGACGAGGTAATTCAAGCCAAGTCTAGCGTCGGCAACAGTGACTTGGCGGAGTTGAAACTTGAATTTCAAATGACTGAGTTCGGCGACGGATCATATGTTCAAATTCGTATTCAGCCGCCCACAAAGTTGGCAGAAGAGCCAACCAAGCTTGTACATGAAGCGCTAAAGCGGGATCCAACAACCCTGTTCTTCCATCGCTCCCAATTCTTGGAGCGTGTCGTCAAACGCCTAAAGCGGAAGCCACAATCGGGCTTGCATGCACTGGTCTACATTAAGCCGGATGACTTTTCGGAGGTCCGCAATACCGTCGGTATCTTGGACACGGAAGAAATTCTTGCGCAATTTTCTGAAGAAGTGCGGAAGCGCCTTCACCCCCGCGATGTTGCTGGCCGCTTTGAGGGCACAGTAATAATGGCTTTGCTAGAACGCGGTAACGAGCGTGATGCCGAGGTTTGGGGACAGCAGCTTGTCGATCACATCAACAAACACCCATTCCGTATCGGTGAACAGGACGTAAGGATCACTTGCACCGTTGGCGTGGTTGGAGTGAGCGGTGTTTATTCGAGCCTCGAGGAAATAATTTCCGCAGTCGCCGAGGCACATGGTGTCGGCAAGTCTCGCGGCGGTAACGCTGTCTACTTAAGAGAATCGACGGATGTAGATACACGCCTCCGAAAATTCGATGAAATTTGGGTGGAGCTTATCCAAGCAGCACTCGCAGAAAATCGATTTCGGCTAGCGCAAATGCCGATTGCCGGATTACGCAATGACACCAATAAGATGTACGACATGTTAGTGCGTATTATCGATGAACAGGGCAACGCCATTTTGCCATCAGAGTTTTTGCCCGCTGCAGAACGTAACAACCTGATGAAAACCATCGATCGCTGGATCGTCACATCGTCAATCGAGTTCTGCAAAGAACAATCTGCTGACAAAGTTTTCATCCGACTGTCGCGTCAATCGATACAAGATGGGAGTCTTGTTGAATGGATGAAATCCGAATTCGCGAAGTATGATTTGGATCCCGCGTATCTATGCGTGCAGGTTCCTGAAAAAGACGCAGCGATGTACATCAAAGAAACCAAGAAAAAGGCAGATGAGTTGCGCAATGCCGGATTTGAGTTCGCTCTCGAACACTACGGTGTCGGCAAGAATCGCTTACAAATTCTGGATATATTGAAGCCCAACTACATCAAAATCGATGGCGAGTTGATGCATACGCTAATGACGGATACTGCCATCCAGGAATCGGTTCGATCACTGGCTTCGGCCGCTAGCCAACGAAACGTTCAAACCATTGCAGAACGCGTTGAAAACGCCAACGCAATGGCTGTGCTGTTTCAGTTGGGCGTGCACTATATGCAGGGCCATTATGTGCACGAACCGGAAGTGGTACTACAAGAACGGGGAAATGTCGTCCAGACCACCTTGGAAGCGATAGGCTCCAAATAGCGCAATTTTCCGCAGCGCCTAACTTTGTGGGCGTATTTAGGTTAAGCCGGTTATGCCATATTTTGTGATTCCAGTTACAGTTTGAATACGCACAATGACGATCTTTCCGGCAATTGGTAAAACCTAGAAAAGGTTCGTTTACACAGGCCCTTGTGCTCCCTACCCTCACTCTTCGCAACAGTAGAAAATCGACGCAAAATGTCCGTCGTCAAACAAATGGAACAGACCTAGCGTTTATCTAAAGGAGAGTTTTGTTCCTTATTTTTAGTTTACGCAGCGTATCGTTGATAGTGCAACCGACGCTTCGCG
>JABIUH010000181.1 GCA_018701055.1 Woeseia sp.
ACTGCTGGCTAGCCATTACTGAGAACCGCACCGGTCCAACGGCGTATAAATCACAAGATGTTGTGACGGCACTAAACGGTAAAACAATTCAGACGGTGCACACAGATGCGGAGGGCCGCATGGTGCTCGC
Organism: Woeseia sp.; assembly: GCA_018701055.1. Classification (GTDB taxonomy): domain Bacteria; phylum Pseudomonadota; class Gammaproteobacteria; order Steroidobacterales; family Woeseiaceae; genus SZUA-117. Next base: position 131 of record JABIUH010000181.1, read on the forward strand.
CGACGCCCTCACGCTCGCGAGTAAGGACTCACCGCAACTTATTATTGACTACGCAACACTCACTGGCGCCTGCGTTAGCGCTGTAACGACACGCTACAGCGGCGTATTCACCAACCGACCAGATTTACATCCGGTGCTCAAGAAAGCGGGCCACGAAAGTGGCGAACGCGTATGGCCGTTTCCAATCGGCAAAGAATTTCTCGAGGACCTCAAAAGTGATACTGCTGACCTCAAACAGTGCTCGCCGAATGGTGGTGGCGATCACATAATGGCTGCAAGCTTCTTACAGGAATTCGTTGACGATAAGTCCACCTGGATTCACGTAGATTTGAGCGCCTGCATGCGAACGGGCGGACTCGCCCACATTCCCACGGAGATAACCGGTTTTGGTGTACGCTTTTCAATGCATTTGGTTCTCGACAAAAACATCATCGGCATCGCCGCGACACTTTGAGCTAAAAACCCTGTGACTAATCCCTTCGCAATCTCTAAGCGATTTAGAGGCTTCTTGCCAGTTGTCGTTGACGTAGAGACAGGTGGTTTTAATTCTAGAACAGACGCACTACTGGAAATCGCAGCAGTGTTGATCGAATCTCATGATGATGGGACGCTAGCGAGAGGCCGGACGATTCGTCATCACGTCAAACCATTTCCCGGCGCAAATCTTGAACCAGCGTCGCTTGCCGTTAATGGGATTGACCCGGATCACCCGCTACGCCTTGCCATTGACGAAAGCGAAGCGCTAAAAGATGTTTTTGGAGAGATTCGCCGCGCCGTCAAAGACGCCAATTGTAGTCGTGCGATCCTCGTCGGCCACAACTCTGCATTTGATCTTAGCTTCGTCAACGAAGCCGTCGAACGCGCGTCTATAAAGCGAAATCCGTTTCATCCATTCAGTAGTTTCGATACCGCGACGCTGTGCGGAGTGACATACGGGCAAACCGTTCTATCAAGGGCGGTTCAGGCTGCTGGATTGCCATGGGACGAATCCCAGGCGCATTCTGCTGCCTATGACGCAGAAATTACGGCGGATATTTTCTGTGACGCCGTGAATCGATTTCAGCCAACGTACAATGCGACGGCGCTCGCAAAAAATAGCCACGGCATTTGAGAAGACTGACGCGTGGTAATCAATCTCAGTTTACGCCTTGATTGAGGACTGCTGACGACGCCGTAAATTAATCGGAATCGGCATGGATTTTTCGGTTGGCACAGCGGTCGGTCGACCGATGAAATATCCCTGCGCCATATCAACACCTAACTCCGCAAGTAGCGCTAAAGTCGGACCACTCTGTACATATTCAGCAGTGGTTCGCATACCTGCTTCCTTGCCAATCTCTGCAATTAACCTGACCATCTTTTGGTCGACCGGATTATTGACCAAGTCACGAACAAAACAGCCGTCGATTTTGATGTAATCGAATTGCAGGCGTTGGAGATACCCGAAGGAACTGTACCCAGTGCCAAAGTCATCCAGTGCTAATTCGCAACCTAATCGACGTAACGCTGCAACTTGATGCTCGACGTGGCCCAGGTGCCGCACCGCGAGACTTTCTGTTATCTCGAAAATCGCCGCGCTGGGCGGTACGTCATTTTGTTCCAGGTGCGTACTCACGAAACCTGCAAGGTCCTCTGTCTCGAAAGCATTCGCAGAAAGGTTTAATGAAAAACGCAAGTCTGGTCTGGTCTCGCGATACTCGGCAAGAACTCTCAACGCATTCTTAACTATCCAAGTATCGATTTCACCCATCAGACCAAAGCGTACGGCCGCGGGAAGGAACGCATCTGGGGAAATAGTCCTGCCATTCTCGCCGGCAAGTCTCAACAAAACCTCATGGTGCGTAATTCTGCCTGACTCAATTTCTACGATTGGTTGAAACCTAAGAAGAAACAGATCGTCATCGAGCGCTTCACGCAGCTTGCTGGCCCACCCCACGTCGGCGACAATCTTTTCCGCTTCACCAGCCGACATGCTGTAGAACTGCGATCGATTTCGACCACTCTCTTTAGCCTCGCGACAGGCGATATCCGACTGAGCAATTACATCGTCGTGATCGAACTTCTCTGAATTGATCATCGTTATGCCGATGCTGCAGTGCACGTGGAACACATGATCTTCTTCGATATGTGCCAACCGGCGCATGTCTTCGAGAATTTTGTCCGCCAATTCACGTGACTGAGCTTTGTCTACATTATTCGCGAGAACTGCAAACTCATCTCCACCAAAGCGCGCCACGATCCCCAGTGATCCAACCGTTCGACGCAATTGATCAGCAACTTTTCTGATCAGCCGATCACCCGCCGGGTGACCGCATGTATCATTAACGTACTTGAACTGGTCAAGATCGATGAACAACAGTGCGCTCGACGTTTCATTGACCGTGACGTTATCGACTTCCTTTTTTAACTCCTCTATTAAGCGTCGCCGATTGAATAACCCGGTTAAACCATCGTGATTGGCGAGGCGCAGCAAGCGTGCATCCCGTTCACCAAGCGCAGAAGCGGTGGATTCTAGCGCCTCCACAATCTCGGAAATTTCGCGATGCGCGGCCGGCTTGAATTCAACAGAGCGATTTCCCTTGGCCAATTCTGCAATGGGTTGTTGCAAATCGGAGATCGCAGTCAGCGCTCGAGCAAGATAGCCCCGACCCAGGAAACCGGATGCGATGAGGAGTAGCAGCAAGATAAAAATTGCGATTTTGATGTTGGTGAGCAGGCGGTTATGAAATAGGGAGAAG
>JABIUH010000270.1 GCA_018701055.1 Woeseia sp.
ATGCGGTTGATCGCGAATTTAAAGTCATTAGCGCACTGTACGCGGCTGATTTTCCGGTTCCCCGGCCGCTGTGTTTTTGTGATGACGATGCAGTGGTGGGCACGATTTTTTTCATTATGGAATTTGTCGACGGGCGAATTTTTTGGGATCTTGATTTGCCGGGAGTAGACCCAGATGAACGTCACGACATCTACGACCAGGTCAACAAGACTATCGCTGATTTACACAATTTTGATGTTGCGAAAATCGGCTTGTCTGACTATGGCAAGCCCGGCAATTATTTTTTGCGGCAAATTTCTCGTTGGGCCCGGCAATACGAGGCGTCTGAAACCACCGCAATTCCTGAAATGAACGAACTCATGCAGTGGCTGCCGGCACACATACCAGAGGATGATCGTGCGGTTGTTGTGCACGGAGATTATCGACTCGACAACATGATTATCCACCCCAGCGAGCCACGAGTAATCGCGGTTCTTGATTGGGAGTTGTCGACGATTGGCCACCCCATCGGTGACTTCACTTACCATCTTATGAGTTGGCAGATGCCGAAAATCGGTATCGGCAGTGTCGGTCTGGCAGGCAAAGACCTGAACTCACTCGGCATTCCAAGCGAAGAGGAATACGTGGAACTGTACTGTGAACGGACGGGATTATCGGGCGGCATTAATAACAGAGGTTTCTATTCAGCCTATAATTTCTTTCGCTTGGCGGCGATTTTGCAGGGCATAGCCGGCCGTGTTCGAGACGGAACGGCATCCAGTGCACACGGTGATAGCGCGGCTGAATCCGTCGCCCCATTGGCGAAAATGGGTTGGGCGTATGCGAAAGATTCTACCTAGGCCGGGTGAATTTGGTTTAACGAGCGGGTCATGACGACCGCCGCTTCTCGGCCATCATAGTAGTCTGTGATCTCACCGGATCGAGCGTAGCCGAGCTGTTCATAGAACGTGATTGCCCGCAGGTTGGCGGCACGTACTTCCAGACGGATGCTTGCCAGACCCGCGGTCTCACAGGATTTTTCCAGCCAGTGAACTAAGGCCCTGCTAATACCACGACGGCGAGTTTTTGAGTCTACCGCTAATAGAAACAGGTGCGCGTCGGTGTCGCCAAATTTCATGATCGCGAATCCTTCGATCTCACCGTCTATGCTGGCGACCAACACCATGGTGTCCGGAGCATCGATTTTTTGCCGAACGCGGGTGTTGGTCCAGCGCCAATTCAGACCATGCTCAATCTGCAGTCGAGACATTCCGGCGATTGCGCTCGCTTCGGATCGGTGCGCGGCCCGTAGAACGAGATTCTCGTCAATATGCATCATCTCATTCTAAACTTGCTGGTCAATCGCGACATCCCTAAACTGTCGCGGCGGGCAAAGCCCCAGTAATTCACGAAGAGACGACACGAGTATGGCGATAAACTACGACGAACTCATAGCGACAGAGTACAACGACGTGCCCGTTAGCTATCAGGATCAGGACGTTATCCTATATGCGCTGGGTGTTGGCCTGGGCCGAGAGCTTTGCAATAGCCGCGAGCTTGCTTACGTTTACGAGCGACATGGGCCACAAACTCTCCCTTCCTACGCAAGTATGTTGATACCGGATGATTTACTCCGCGATTCCGGATGTAACGTCGAGCGGATGTTGCATCGATCGCAATCAATCGAACTTTTTCGACCGTTGCCAGGTTCGGGAGAGTTTCTCCTCAATCAGAAAGTAGTGCAGCTGTCCGATTTGGGTGCGAATAAGGGTGCGGACATTGAGGTTGAATCCGAAATTCGCCGTCGAAAGGACGATACTGTTGTTTGCGTTCTGGGGAGTCGAATGATTCTGCGCGAGGATGGCGGATTTGGCGGTCCACCACCGGCCGCCCGAAAACGACATAAGATTCCCAATCGTGACGCTGACATGATTTGCGACTTGCCAACGAGGCAGGATCAGGCCCTATTGTTTCGTTTGTCGGGTGATCGGAATCCGTTGCACGTCGATCCAAGTGTCGCCAAAGACCTCGGCTTCGAATCACCCATTTTGCACGGTCGTTGTACCTATGGCATTGCCTGTCACGCGATACTCAAAACTGTTTGTGACTACGATTTTACGTTGCTGAAAAGTTTTGACGTACGTTTTAGTGCCCCTGTTTATCCCGGAGACCTTATCCGGACCGAAATTTGGCAGGATCGAGAAGTTGTTTCATTTCGATGTCGAGTACCGGCACGCGACGCAGTCGTCATTAACAATGGTCGTTGCGTATTAAGTGCGTAAAAGGATTTCAAAAAAATGAGTGAACGTGTCGTAGTGAAGATTGAAGATCACGTAGCAAACGTCATGTTGAACCGAGCAGCAAAGCGTAACGCTATTGACATGGATATGTTTAGCGCACTCATCGAAGCAGGAGAATCTTTAGCGCAAGACTCAAGCGTTCGCGCCGTGGTCCTGCATGGGGATGGCGATAATTTTTGCGCGGGAATCGATGTTTCAGTATTCCAAACGAATGCGTTGGTTGATGATTTGGCAAAGAGAATGGAGGCCCGAACCGACTATGGAGCGAACTTCTTTCAAAGTTCAGCGACTGTTTGGAAGGACATGCCAGTTCCCGTCATTGCAGCGTTACGTGGAATAACATTCGGTGGGGGTTTTCAAATCGCGATGGGCGCAGACATTAGAATTTCGGCGCACGATCTGCAGATGTCGGTTATGGAAATCAAGTGGGGCCTTATTCCCGATATGGGCATTTCCATGACGCTGCCAGGCGTCATGCCGCAGGACAAAGCAAAATTACTTGCCTATACGGGCCGCGTGATTACTGCCGATGAGGCGCTCGAATTGTGCGCCGTGACCATTCTAGATGATGATCCTCTAGCTGCCGCCATGTCATTGGCCCGCGATATCGCCGCCAAATCACCTGATGCTATCCGTGCCATTAAGACACTCATGAACTCGACATGGACCAGCGATCCGGCCCCTGGGTTGCATCTGGAAGCGGCGCTGCAAAAAGCGGTGATGTCTGGCGAAAACCAAACGGAGGCCGCGCGAGCAAATATGGAAAAACGAGCCCCTAAATTCTCGGATTTGGCTTAGAACGGAGGCGAATATAGGCTTAGGAGCGACTTATTTTTTCCTTTTGAGAGTGGAACTTGCTGGATGCAGTGAGACTCTTATAAGGTATATCCAGCGATAGCCGTAGCGGAATTTCTGAACATTGAAAATTAGATTGGCATTCATCTCGGGCTTAGTTGCAGGCGCCGTTTGCGTTGGTGCCTGGGCACAGGATTACAAGCCTTTTCCCGGCAACGTGGTTGATCAACGCACGCGCCAGATTCAGGAACGCGTAGAAGAAATATACAGTTCTGGGAACTTTGATCGTGCGCTCGCAATTTACGAAAAAGATTTGGCCCCAATGGGTGATAAATATGCCCAGTATATGGTTGGTTACATGCATCTCCAGGCGGAGGGTGCTGCAGTCAGAAAAGTCGAGAATCTGACGCGCGATTTCTGGAGTTATGGAAGTCGATCGGAGACAGAAAACTATTGCTCGAGCTGATTCGGCATGATTTAGACACGCTGAGATCTCAGACTGGCACCCGTATACCCGGTTCCTCATCCAGTAGTCCGGGAATAAGTTTAAAGCCGTCTGGTGTAAGGCTTGACCCGAATTACTACGCCGATATTCGTACGCGGCTCAAAGAACGTATTACCTACCTGGATGCGCGAGTCGATGTTGTCGATATCGTATTGGCCGAGGAAATCGACAAGGCCCGCAAGATGGAGGCGACTTTTAGAGAAGAGCTTGCTGCGATGGGGAATCGATAAAATTTTTGCTGTTAACGCGCGTGCAAGCCGCGCGTTAGTGTGGACGGAAATTCTTTGCGTATTTGCTTGGCCATCGACGCTTTGCCGTGAAACCATTTCGGGATCCAATTGATCGATCCCATGATTGCATTTCCGGTCATACGCACATCGCACGGGATGATACTGCCGTCCTGAATGCCGCGCTCGAGAATAGCTTCAAACCGCGTACTGTGACGCCGCGATAATTCGAGAACTTCATTTCTATGGGCGCGACGAAGTGTCGGTATTTCACTCATGATAGCGAGCGGCCCTTCGTCGCCAACCATGATCTCGATATGATAGCGAATATATAATTCCGCTTGTTCGAGCCCCGTTTTGCCGTCGTCTTCTGCCTGAAACA
>JABIUH010000430.1 GCA_018701055.1 Woeseia sp.
ATTTTAGATGGTTGCCTGACGAAATGTTAGTGGTCATAGCGTCTCACAATCCGGTCAAAAAGGCAGCGGTTAGGCAGGCGTTCGCGGATCAGTTTGGCTCTGAGAATTTCGACCTCGTCGCGATTGCGGCGGAATCGGGTGTGGGTGATCAGCCGTACGGTGACACAGAGACTCGAATGGGCGCTATCAACCGAGCAACGGACGCCGCCGCAAAACAGCCTCAGGCGGATTTCTGCGTCGGTCTTGAGGGTGGCGTCGACGAGATCGACGGTAGGCTCATGGCATTCGCCTGGATGGCGATACGTCACAACGGCGGAAACATTAGTAGCGTGCGCAGTGTTACATTGCCGCTCCCAGATGCGGTTCGCGATCTCGTTAGTGACGGTTTAGAATTGGGCGCTGCCAATGACAAAGTGTTTTCCGAGGTCAACAGCAAACAAAAAGGCGGGGCATTTGGACTGCTAACCAACGGTCGAATTACGCGAGAAAGTGTGTACGCTCAAACAATAACGATCGCACTCATTCCATTCGTCCACGAGTCATTTTCTTCAGCGGTGAAACAGAATGGATAACGGTCTGCTCGCATTTCTTTCAATTCTGCCAATCATTTCGGTGGCGTTTTTTCTGGTGTTGCTGCGCTGGCCGGCTAGTCGCGCAATGCCGATTACTTACCTTGTCTGTGCGCTGCTTGCGCTGTTTGTATGGCAAGTTCCGTGGGAGATTGTCGCCGCGGCGTCCCTCAACGGCATCGTGGTCGCGGCAACGTTAATTTTCATCATTTTTGGCGCCATCGCATTGTTGAATACATTGCAGGAAAGTGGCGGTCTGTATGCTATTCGCAATGGCTTCACAGAGATATCTGCCGATCGAAGAGTGCAGGTCATCATCATCGCGTGGTTGTTTGGTTCTTTCATTGAAGGGTCAGCAGGCTTCGGCACACCTGCAGCGGTCGCTGTGCCATTGTTGGTCGGTCTTGGATTTCCCGCGATGGCCGCCGTGATCGCCGGAATGATTATTCAGAGCACGCCGGTCTCCTTCGGTGCAGCGGGTACGCCGATTTTGGTTGGCGTTAGCACCGGCCTTTCCAACGATCCCGCGGTGGTAGAACTGATCGCAAGCAACGGATCTATGACGTTTACCACCCTGCTGAATTCTATAGCGATCAAAGTAGCGCTTTTACATTCGTTGGCCGGAACATTTGTGCCGCTAATTGTTGTGTGCATGATGACTGGACTGTTCGGCAAGAATCGTTCCTATGCGGAAGGTTTGCGGGCTTGGAAATTCGCACTGTTCGCGGCATTTGCGATGACCATTCCTTATTTTCTAACCGCCGTTTTCCTCGGGCCGGAGTTTCCGTCATTGCTCGGAGGGCTCACCGGATTGGCGATCGTCGTTACCGCTGCGCGCAAGAACTTTCTCACGCCCAAAGATGATTGGCAGTTTGCAGAGAAGCACGAGTGGCTACCGGAATGGTCTGGCACCATTGAGATCAAAGCGGATGAAATTACAAATCGAAACATCAGCATGTTCTCGGCGTGGCTGCCCTACGTAGTGGTAGCAGTGCTGTTGGTTGTATCCCGACTCGATGTTTTGCCACTTAAGGGCTGGCTAACGGGTGCCGCAGTACGTGTTCCGGAAGTTTTGGGTACGCATATCAGTATTTCCGTTGCGCCGTTATACCTCCCTGGAAGCATTTTTCTGGTGGCTGTCTTGTTTACCTATTTTTTCCATAGGATGAACAAGACTGGAATCTCGAGGGCGCTAGGTAAGTCTGCAAAAACGGCGCTTCAGGCCTCAGTTGCACTGATTTTTACGGTGCCGATGGTGCAGGTTTTCATTAATTCGGGTGGCGGTGCGGCTGGATTTGATCGCATGCCCATAGAGTTGGCCGATGGTGTAGCGGCACTTGCGGGCAGCGCCTGGCCCTTGTTTGCCACGTTTATCGGAGGGCTTGGTGCCTTCGTCGCGGGTAGCAACACCGTTAGTAATATGATGTTCTCGTCATTCCAATTTGGTGTGGGCGAGCGTATCGGCGTCGATCCGACCTGGATTGTTGCGCTACAGGCGGTCGGTGGTGCGGCGGGAAATATGATCTGCGTGCATAACGTTGTGGCGGCGTCTGCCGTCGTCGGCATGCTGGGGCGCGAGGGCTTGGTTATTCGGAAGACATTTATTGCGTTCGTCTACTACGCGTTGTTTACCGCATCAATTGGATATTTTCTCGTCTGGAACGAAGCGCTCGGAGTCGTGAACGCGGGATCGTTGATTGCAGCAATAATAGTTTTAGCAGCGATTGTCACAATCGTACGCGGTAACAAAATTCAGAAAAATTAACAAAAAGATAGGATTCGGAAATGCACGCAGCTTGTCGTTGTTTTTCACTATTTAGTACTTTTTTCGTTTTAACCTGGGCTCCGGTCTATGCGGCAGACGATACGGTTGTAACGCTGATATTCACCAATGACATGGAGAGTGCTTACGAGCCTGTACCGGCATGGTGGCGCGACGACATGGATCGTATCGGTGGCATTGCTGAATTGACGACGCTGATCAAAAACGTGCGGCGTGATGAGCCGAATGTTTTCCTATTCGACTCAGGCGATATTTTTACGGGCGCTCTGTCGCGCGTGACCGATGGCGCGCTGATGTGGGAATACATGATCACGATGGGCTATGACGCGATGGGCATTGGCAATCACGAATTCGATTTTGGTGAGGCCGTGTTGGAATGGGGGATGAATCGTGCGTCCTTTCCCGTGCTGGGTGCAAATCTTTTTTATAAAGGAACCGATTTTTCATTCGCTCAGGCGCATACGGTAATCGAGCGCGGGGGCGTACGCATTGGCGTCATTGGTATCCTGGGTCAAGATGCGGCAAGCACAGCGGTTGCTCGTGATCATATTGATGAATTAGACGTAACGGATCCTGTTGCCGCGGTACAAAAATCAGTCGACGAACTTCGCGACGATGTTGATCTGATTGTGCTGCTGACACACCAGGGTCACACGGCTCCGATGCAAACCGACGCGGAAGCGGACCCCCGCCTCGCGCGTGATATCGAAAAAGACATCGCGCTAGCGGGCGCAGTCGAAGGCATCGATGTTCTGTTCGGCGGACATGCGGATGCGGGTACCTGGGAGCCGGTGGTCAATCCGGATACCGGCACGCTGATCATGCAAACTTTTGGTCAAGCCACTTACTTGGGCTATTTGCAATTGACCCTGGATGGAGATTCGCGACAAATTAAGTCGTACGACGGAAAGCTGATTCCGGTCAATTCGAATGACTTGGGCCCGGATCCGATCATCGCCGGGAAGAATGCGGCTTATCGAGCGGCTTATCCGGAGTTAACTGAGATTGTCGGTCAGGCAGAAGAACGTCTGAATAGACGTTATTTTGACGAATCAGATCTTGGCAATTTAATTGCAGACATGATGGTCGATATGACCGGCGCGGATATCGGGCTTATTCATCCGGGCGGCATTCGCAAGGACATTCCCGCGGGCGACGTCGAAGTGGTGGATTTGCTGGATACGAACCCTTTTGTTGATCCAACGGTTGTCGTGGAAGTGACGGGGGAGCAGCTTCGACTTGTGTTCGAACAATCGTTCACGCATTTGCGCGGCTTAATGCAGGTGTCGTCTGATTTGAATGTGGTTTATGACACTTCTAAGCCGGAACGAGAACGCTTGGTGTCGATGAAGTATCAGGGCGTCGATATCGAAAGCGACGACGTGCTCAACATAGCGGTGGCAGGCATCATTGCCCGGGGTGGAGATCACTATGACATGTTTTTGGAAACCCGCTTGGTTGCAGAGTATGCCCCGTTGGGAGAGTTGAGCATTGAGTATTTTCGTAAAACAGGCACCGTGAAAATGCCGGCCGCTGGTCGACAAACGGATCTTGCCGTACAGCGGTAGGAGTGCCACTCGTAGCCGGGGCCGTCTAGGCAAACCCCAACATCGTCATTGCGCGCGCAGTGACGCAATCTATACTTTGTTGAATTCAATGGATTGCTTCGTCGCCTACGGCTCCTCGCAAAGACGTTCTGTGTGATTTTTCTTGTTAATCGTTTGCCGCTGGGCCGCTCGTCGCCGAGGCTGTGTACGCAAACCCCAACATCGTCATTGCGAGCGCAGCGCGGCAATCCATGCTTTGTTGAATCCAATGGATTGCTTCGTCGCCTAC
>JABIUH010000245.1 GCA_018701055.1 Woeseia sp.
AATATGGAAGTGATCGATTACGGCGTGCCGTTGCTGTCGATCCATTCGACTTATGCAATTAGCTCCAAGGTCGATGTGCATATGCTGTATCGCGCGATGGATGCCTTTTACCGATTTGCTGATTGAAACGCGGTCATTCGGCGCGCTGCGGCGTTGAGGTTTGATTCGAAATACTCAAGGACTTCGTGTCCAGGCCATTGTCGAACTGCATATCGCTACCAGGGCAGTGTGTAACCCTCTGCGTGCCAAAACCCGCCACTGTTTTCGAGGTTTAACTCATCCAGTCGGGCGATTAGGCCTGCGGCTGAATCAACCGGAGATATGCCACCGCCGCCAGCCATATCGGTCGCAACGTAACCCGGGTGCAATAGCGCCACTGCAATCCCTTTTGGCGACAGGTCGTGATGCAAATTGACGCCGACCATGTTGACTGCCGCTTTGGAGCAACGGTAACCGTAGTTATCACCGGAACCATTGTCCTCCATCGAGCCGACACGACTGCTGACAATGCCTACTTTAGATCCGTCACTAAGGTTTTTCTGTAACGCTTTCGTGACGCGCAACGGACCCAGCGTGTTGATGTGATATTGCTGAATCATCAGGTCAAAATCGATTGTGTCGAGTTTATCTCAGCCACCGATACCGGCATTGTTCAGTAAGATATCGAGCGGCTAATCATCGACCGTGTTCGCCAACTTTGCAACATCGTCAGCGTTTGAGACATCGATGTTGTCGATGACGCGAATCCCCAGTGCCGCGAGTTCGGCGCTGGATTGCCGACATACGCCCAAAACGCTGTCGCCGCGGCCACGATACTGACGACAAACCTCCAAGCCGATGCCGCGATTGCAGCCCGTCACCAGAACCGTTGCCACTACTTCTGATCCTCACGAGATAGTGTCTTGGTCAATTGATATAAGAATTCCTGACCTTCAAAAAAAGATTTGATCAGAATGCGTTCGTTCTGTCCGTGTGCACGGACGTCGTCAATATCACCAAACAATCCAGAGACACCGTAAACCGGAATACCGGCATTGCGCAGGTACAAACCGTCCGTGGCGCCAGTGCTCATCGTCGGAATCACCGGTACTCCGGGCCACATTTCCTCGGTCGTCGCTTCGATCGCGCCAAGCATCTCTGCTGTCAAGGGTGATGGCGGCGACAATTTGGGCGCTTCAACCTCAGTAACAGTCACAAGGTTATTGCCAATTACCGTTTCCAGGGTGCTTTGCACTGCCCCGACGGATTCCCCGGGCAGAACACGGCAGTTTACGGTTGCCCGTGCGCGTTGTGGCAAGGCGTTGTCAGCGTGACCTGCATCGAGACGTGTAGCCACACAAGTTGTACGCAGTCTGGAATTGTAATGTGGTGTTCCAGAGAGATACGCGATCGCTGCCGGGTCCGGAGGACTTTGCAAGACACCGCGCATCGCATCCCCAAGCTCGCCTTCTTCAAGCTCTGCCGAGCGCTCGAAAAACATCTGCGTAACTTCATTAATGCTCACGGGGAAATCGTGATTGCGAATTCGGACTAAAGCATCCGCCATGTGATAAATCGCGTTGTCTTTGACCGGTAGTGAGCTATGCCCACCCGGGTTGGTGGTCTCTAGAATGTAGGTTACATAGACCTTTTCACTGGCCTGCACCGAATTGGTAATGTGGATGCCGTCTTTAATATTGCCGCCACCGCCTTCATTGAGTGCATATTCAGCATCAATCAATTCGCGATGATTTTGCAGCAACCAGTCGACGCCGTTGTGGTCGCCACTCTCTTCATCCGCTGTCAGGGCAACGATGATGTCGCGATCGGGTTGAAAACCTTCTTCTTTCAAGCGAATCAAATTGGCGATGTATATCGCTGCTTCATCTTTGTCGTCTGTGGTACCGCGACCGTAGTAGTAGTCGTCCTGCTCGATGAATGTGAATGGATCTAACGTCCAGTCCGCGGGGTCGGCAGCAACCACATCGATATGCGCCAGTAGCAATAAGGGCTTTCGACCTGAGTCGCGGCCTCGATATCGTGCAACCAGGTTACCTTTTTTATCTACCGGCCCCAGAACGCGCACGTCTTCGGTCGGGAAGCCGGCTGCAATTAGACGGTTAGCCATTGCTTCGGCCGCGGCCGTGTTGTCGCCAGTTTCGTCCGTTGTATCGATCTCGATGAGCTCTTTGAGGAAATCTTTCGCGAGTTGTTGATGGGGCAACAGGTCACTTGCCGGGGCTGGCAGGATGTCTGCGGCGACTAAGTCAGCAGTTTCTTTTTGGGTGCTTGCGTCTTCCGAGCCACAGCCAACCAGCGTGAGGGTGGCGAATAAGTGGATCGACAGCAAAAGTCGGGATGTTTTGGTCATGCGATTTCCTCAAATTTTCAGGGAGTGCTGAAGCACGTTATTTTGACCTAAGTTGGAGTGCTTCCGAAAGCCTTCAATGCAAATGAAATCCAATGTCAAAAATATTTGACATTGGATTTAGTTCTTATTAGCATGTCAAATATCTTTTACATTGAGGGCATCCACAATGGATTTGTCGTTTCAGGAAAAAAGCATCTTAGGCTCTCTTGCCATCACTATCTGCTTATTTTTTGCATATTTTATTGATGTATTTGAATTAGTTACGACGAATAATTCAACTGGAATATTGACGCTGCCGGCACGCCTGATGGGAATTGTTCTGTCCGTCGTCGCCGTTGAAGTTGTATTTCACATTGTCATTGCCATCTTCGCTAAAGATGAAGGCACGGATGAGCGCGATCGATTCATCGCAGCGAAGGCCGCCCAAATTTCTTACTACATTCTTGCCGTCGGTTGCCTGACAGCGGTCGGACATCTGTTCTTTGCCACGTTACAGGAAGCGGCTGTTGGTGTTAGTTTGCAATCCGCCATTCTGGCCGCCAACGTAATCGTATTCTCCTTTATTTTGGCGGAAGTGGTTGGTTTTAGCCTGCAGCTCTTTTACTACCGACGGGGAGTTTAGCGTGCGTAAATGCAACATTCGCAATTGTATTCGCGAGTTGCGTGCAGCCGCCGGTGAAATGACGCAGCAGCAGT
>JABIUH010000384.1 GCA_018701055.1 Woeseia sp.
GACCATGTGCAAGGCAATTGGTTTTACCGCCTGACCACAATAGCCACCATGTGATCCCATGCCATCTGTGGCGGGATACATTGTGAGCGTGTCGTAGTTAACGCGCATGATCGAATTGATGGTATTGATAAGAGACACAGCATCAGCACCACCTTCCATGGCAGCTTTCGCCGGCGGCAGAATATTAGTGACGTTAGGCGTTAGTTTGACAATGACGGGCGTGGTTGCGAATTTTTTACACCACTCGGTCGCCATCTGAATGTACTCAGGAACCTGGCCGACCGCGGCACCCATACCGCGCTCCGACATGCCGTGTGGACAGCCGAAGTTGAGTTCGAAGCCGTCTGCACCCGTGTCTTCTATCATGGGGACATACTTAGCCCATGTTTCCTCATTCATTGGCAGCATTACCGAGGCGATAATGGCGCGATCGGGCCAATCTCTTTTCATTTGCCGCATTTCATCGAGGTTGGTCTGCAAAGGACGATCGGTGATGAGTTCGATATTGTTGAAACCAATTACCCTGCGCTCGTTGCTGTGAATGGCGCCGTAGCGTGGACCGTTGACGTTAACGATCGGAGGATCCTCGCCCAGCGTCTTCCACACTGCGCCGCCCCAGCCAGCCTCGAATGCCCGATTAACGTTGTAGGCTTTGTCCGTTGGCGGTGCGGATGCGAGCCAAAACGGGTTGGGTGTTTCAATGCCCAGAAAATTGCTCTTTAGATCAGCCATTGTTGGCCTCCTCACCGCGTAGATGCCTGTCAATGGACAAGGCCGCCAACTTGCCATCCTGTACTGCGCTGACCGTTAGATCATCGTGTCCGAAAATACAATCGCCGCCAGCCCAAACGTCATTCAAAGAGGTTTTCCTTTCTTCGTCTACGACGAGTTTGCCGCGATGTTGTTTGATCGGCTGCGCGTCACCGCTAAACGACACCATATCGATCGTCTGTCCCACCGCTTTGAACACAATATCGGCTTCAGCCATCCACGTTTCGCCCGTCATTTGTAGTTTGCCGGCGGCGTCCAGTCTGGTTCGTTCAAATTTGACTTGGACTAAGCCATTGGCAACTGAAAGACCAATCGGCGTGGACCAATGACGAATACTTACGTCATTGGTTTGTGCGAGCTCTTGTTCGAATTTGCTGGCACCCATTTGGTCTGCGCCGCGTCGATACACAATATCAACCTGTTCCGATCCCAGGCGCATACTTTGCACCGCGACGTCGATCGCAGTCATACCACCACCAATCACGATCACCCGACGACCTATTGGTAACTTGCCTTTGTCTTTTGCCTGGCGCAGGTCGGCAATGAAGTCGACGGCGTTCAGGACATTGTCTGCCTCTTCATTTTCCAAGCCAAGTGAGTTGACACCCCCAAGACCGAAGGCCAGAAAAACCGCGTCATAGTCGCGTTGTAAGTCCGCGAGATGAATATCGTCGCCAAGTGCAATGTTGGTGCGGACATCAATACCACCTATATTCAAAATCCAGTCGACCTCGCGTTGTGCAAATTCATCGACCGTCTTGTAAGCAGCAATACCGTATTCATTCAAGCCACCCAGTTTGTCGTCGCGGCTGTAGATGACGGCATCGTGCCCAAGCATCGCGAGTCGATGGGCACAGGACAATCCGGCCGGTCCGCCGCCGACGATTGCAACTTTCTTGCCAGTTTCGGACCCGCGCTCAAAGATCTGAGCACCGGACTGAAAAGTCGGATCTGTTGCGTATCGCTGCAACAATCCAATGTTGACCGGCTTCTCTTCGTGCGTGTTTCTCACGCATGCTTCTTCGCACAATACTTCAGTGGGGCAAACACGTGCGCACATACCACCCATGATGTTTTCTTTGAGGATGGTCTCGGCTGAGCCTTGTACATTGTCGCTGCGAATTTTCTGAATAAACGACGGAATGTCGATGCCTGTCGGACAAGCGGTCGTACACGGGGCGTCAAAACAAAAATAACAACGGTCGGCTTCGATTAGTGCTTCCGGACGAGATAAAGGCGGATGTAAATCACCGAATTTTTCAGCAATCTCCTCGGCAGACAGCCGACCCATCTTAATATCGGGTGCGGCCATGACTAGCGCTCAACCGCCGTCGGCTTCTTGTGTTCCGCTCGTTTCGTCATTGCGTCATAGTAAGTTGCATACGGAGGTCGATCGACGTAGCGACCTGCGCCTCTCTCTACCTTTAGCGAGCCATTCGAGAAAACGACGTTTCCCTGGCTAAGGGTATGTGAAGCGCATCCTTTGACCTCCATGCCCTCAAATATATTGAAGTCGATCTTCTGCATATGGGTTTTGGCCGAAATCGTTTTCGTCGCCTCCGGATCCCACACCACAATATCGGCGTCCGCTCCAACGGCAATGCTGCCTTTCCTTGGGAATATGTTGAAAATCTTCGCTGCATTGGAGGAGGTGACGGCAACAAATTCATTCATCGTCAGTCGACCCGTACTGACACCATGATGCCAAAGGACTTCCATCCGGTTCTCGACACCGGCAGTGCCATTCGGAATCATACGGAAATCATCCTTGCCCGCCGCCTTCTGATCGGCGCAGAAGCAACAATGATCTGTCGCTGTCGTTTGTAAATTGCCTGACTGAAGACCGCGCCAGAGCGCCTCTTGATGTTCCTGCGATCGAAATGGCGGGCTCATGACATATGCCGCTGCAGTGTCGAAGTCTTTGTCTCGATAAACCGAATCATCAATCAGGAGATGGCCGGCTAACACTTCTCCGTACACGCGCTGTCCTTCGTTGCGTGCTCGGGTGATCGCTTCCAGCGACTGCTTGCAGGAGTTGTGCACCAGATAAAGTGGCACGCCGAGGACTTCCGCGATACGGATTGCTCTGTTGGCCGCTTCACCCTCTACCTCAGGCGGTCGAGACAGAGGATGCCCCTCTGGCCCGGTTATGCCCATGTCGAAGATTTTCTGTTGGAGCCTGTAAACCAACTCTCCGTTTTCAGCGTGACACGTGACGATGGCGCCAAGCTCAATAGCCCTCGAGAAACTATTCACCAGGATCTCGTCATCGCACATGATCGCACCCTTGTACGCCATGAAATGCTTGAAACTGTTGACGCCCTTTTCGCGAACGAGCGTTTTCATGTCGGCGGCCACGGTGTCGTCCCACCAGGTAATAGCCACATGGAACGAATAATCCGCAACGGATTTTTCTGCCCAAGCGCGCCACTGATTGTAGGCTTCCAGAATATTTTGCTGTGGGCTCGGAATGACGAAGTCGATAATCATCGTCGTGCCACCTGCGAGGGCCGCAGCTGTTCCTGATTCAAAATCTTCGCTGGCAACGGTGCCCATAAACGGCAATTGCATGTGCGTATGCGGATCGATGCCGCCGGGCATCACGTACTGCCCGCCTGCATCGATGACTTCTGTTTTGGGTAAAGGCTCGAGATTTTCTCTTATCGCCTGAATCTTGCCTTCATCACACAAAACGTCAGCACGCCATGTATGTTCAGCGGTCACCACTGTGCCGCCTTTAATGAGAACTGCCATGCTATTTACCTCGGCACATAAACCAATAGATTAAACCGCCCAGAAAGGATCCGGTGAACCAGCCGTAATCGTAAAACCAGGAGAGTTTCCCGGTAACAATCGCGATTACCGTCAACGCAACTGGAACCAGAAAAGCGACCAACCCGGGAACATGCCAATCCGGGTAACTGCGGCCACTCAGATACAGGTCGCGTAATTCATAGTGCTGTTTTCGCACGACGAAGTAGTCGACGATCATGATGCCGGCGATCGGTCCAAGCAGACTCGAGTAACCCAGGAGCCAATTCGAATAAAGACTCTCAACACTTACATCAGATTCAAACCAACCAAGTTTCTTCGCCAGCTCCCAACTCATGAGGACGATGCCGATTAACCCCGTTAGCAACACACCCTTAGTTTCATTAATAAATTTAGGTGCGATGTTTTGAAAACTATTGGTCGGCGAGACAACGTTGGCTGCCGTGTTGGTTGAAATAGTAGCCAGTACGATCATTAGCATCGCCAGCACAACCCAAAATGGACTATCGATTTTACCAATTAGGTTAATGGGGTCGGCAATTGTTTCACCGACCAGTCCGAGTGATGCGGACGTCAGAAGCACGCCTAATCCTGAGAACAGGAACATCGTAATTGGCAGTCCAATAATCTGACCGGCAATTTGACTCCGCTGCGATTCGGCAAAGCGACTGAAATCTGGAATGTTAAGTGACAGTGTCGCCCAAAAGCCGACCATGGCGGTCAGCGCTGCCATAAAGTAACTGGCGAGCGGCGCATCTGCCGGGCGATTTGCTGGAATCGACAGCACCTCGCTAATAGAGACTCTTGGCAGCGCCCAAACAATCAGCCCAATAGCCACCATTAAGAGAAGCGGTGCGGCGAGCGTCTCGAGGAGCTTGATCGATTCAGAACCACGAATGACGACCGCAATATTTGCTGTCCAGAAGATAAAAAATCCTAAGACTTCCCCCGTGCCGCCTAGTGCGGCCCAACCGTCGAACAAGGCTGATAGCAAAAGGTGAATTGCGATGCCGCCAAATAATGTTTGTACGCCGAACCAGCCGCAGGCAACGATGGCACGAATGAGGGCCGGGACGTTTGAACCTATAATGCCGAATGATGCTCGCAAGACAACCGGGCAGGGTATGCCGTAGCGTGTCCCGGGGTAGGCATTTAGTGTGAGCGGAATCAATACGACGAGATTGGCGACGAAAATAGTCCACAGTGCTTCTGTGACCGATAGCCCGAAGTATGCGGTGAGCACGCCGCCTAATGTGTAAGTCGGAACACAAATAGCCATGCCCACCCACAAAGAGGCAATGTTCCAGCGATTCCACGTTCGTTCGGCAATTTTGGTCGGTGCGATGTCCTCGTTGTAACGTGGGCTGTTTTCTAGATCCTCGCCAACTTCGAGTTCGTAGAACTCGTCAACAGCAACTACCCGGGTTTCCGTTTCTGCCATGAGCTGCTCAGCCTTCAATTAGATCCAAATAGAGTTCGGGTCTCCGATCGCGGAAGAATTGCCAGGTGTTTCTCACTTCACGGATCATATCAAGATCAATTTCATGTACCAGGAGTTCATCGTCGCCATAACTCGCTTGGGCTTCGATGGCACCGCGCGGATTTACGATATAGCTTGAGCCATAGAATTCGCCCATGTCGCCATCCCAGGGGGCTTCGGTACCGACGCGATTAATCGCACCAATGAACACGCCATTTGCGGCTGCTGATGCAGGTTGCTCGAGCTCCCACAAGTACTTACTCAAGCCGGCAACCGTTGCCGATGGGTTAACAATGTACTCAGCGCCATTTAAGGCGAGTGCACGCCAACCCTCAGGAAAGTGGCGGTCGTAGCAAATGTAAACGCCGAGATTCAGATAGGCCGTTTCGAAAACGGGATAACCAAGGTCGCCGGGCTTAAAGAAAAACTTCTCGTAGAAGCCAGGATCAACCTGGGGGATGTGAGTTTTTCTGTACTTGCCAAGATAAGTGCCGTCCGCATCAATGACGGCACAGGTATTGTAGTAAACACCGGGCATGGCTTCTTCGTAAATAGGCACAACAATGACCATGCTGTGTTTCTTTGCGTACTCCTGCATGAGGCGCGTGGTGTGCCCATCCGGAATCGCCTCGGCCGCGGCATACCACTTTCTGTCCTGGCTCGGGCAAAAATAGGGTTGCGTAAATACTTCCTGAAAACACAGGACTTGTACGCCTTGTTTGCCGGCATCTTCAATATAGGGAATATGCGCTTCAAGCATGACGTCGCGGATTTTGTCAGGGTGATCATTCGTATCGCCCTTGAACGCCATTTGAATCAAGCCGCACTTCACTTTTGACATGTCAGTCCTCGCTTTGTCTTGTTTCGACCGCGGGTTGTGAAGCCCACGGGTACTTTTTAATTATGTGGATTTCATTCTAGCCGTAAGCTCACGATTTTTCTAATATTTTTCTTCAGATAGCTTCGATTTCAATTTGCTTGTTCCGTGCGTGTGAGATAAGGGCGCAAAGCGCATGTTGTGACGTGAATTGGCCATCGCAATGGAGCGGTCTTACAGGCAGAATCAGGTCACTTATTGCTCATATTCTTAAAGTGTCTCTATGCGTTGTAGATTTGTCGGTTCTATTTTGTGTTTGTTGCTGGTCTACGGTTGCGCCGCAACGACCGCGATCACGAGTTCTAACGATTCCGTCAATGTGACGTTCATACATCTAAACGATACCTACCGAATCGACGCGGTTGAGGACGGTCGGCGTGGCGGTTTTGGACGGATTGCGAGCCTGGTTCGAGAATTGCAGGCGGGGGGCAAAGAGGTGCGCATTTTGCACGGCGGCGATTTTCTTTTTCCATCACTGGAAAGTCAGTTGTGGAATGGAGAACAAATTGTCGAAGCGATGAATTTCCTCGATGCGCTCGCACCGATGTATGTAGTTCCGGGAAACCACGAATTCGACTCGCGATCCTCCGACGCTATCGTCGCCAGAGTTCCAGAATCCAGTTTCGACTGGATCGTCGATAACATGCGCTTGATGACAGGTGTCTCAGCGGTTGATGGCAGCATGCGGACTGGCTTTACATTTTCTGTTGGCGGTAAGCTTATTGGTGTGTTTGGATTGACGCTTCACCCCGAGCACGGAGGAAATAGTCGCGACTACATCGAGTATGACGACGGCTATGTGCAAAAAGCGGAACAAATAATCGAACAGTTTGAAGCCGACGGCGCCGATCTGATTTTCGGCTTAACTCACTTGCATCTGGCCAGTGACATCGAGATCGCCAAATTGAAGCGCCGCCATCCGACGTTTGAATTTATTGTTGGTGGGCATGAGCACGAAGTGCAACGTCATTCAGGCGATGCGAATACGGCGGATGTGATGAAGGGTGCATCAAATGCTCGCACGATCTGGCAAATCGATGTGACTTTCTCCGCGAGTGGTACTGAGGTTTCCAGTCAACAAATCGATATCGACCAGTTGATTGCAATTGACCCGGAGTATCAGGTCATTGCAGATA
>JABIUH010000266.1 GCA_018701055.1 Woeseia sp.
CGTCTTCCGCGATCTTGAGCAACATGTCGCCGCTTACCTGGTAGAACCACTCATCTACGGGGTCATCGTGAAAATCCATTCGTGTGTTCGGCCCGCCGACCACCATAACGATCATTCCCGAATCTTGATGTAATAGTTGATTGGCTACGGGAGGTTTGAGCAAGTGCGTATGCTCCTCCACCCAATTCTCAAAGTTGAATGCACTCAACGTCGGATGTGGTTTCAACGACATTATCGCTCGTCTCCGTTTGTGGTTTGTAGGATAAGGTTTTGATTTCAGTTTCGAAGTTCGGCTGTACGCGTGTCTCGGGCCACAATGAACCCATCAACAGAGTTGATAACTTCAAATCTCGACAATGACTTAGCAAATACGCCGATTACCCAATTCTCCAATCTCGCGGGGCTCCACGGATGTTCCAACATTCACGCCAGTCACGGTGTCCACCGCTCTTCAATTTGTGTACAATATAGCAAATTTGAATGCAATTCGTAAAGCCAGAATACACAGTAACACCGTCTGGCTAGACTTTTGCGGCAATTTCAAGACGAAAGCATGTCCCCGGCAACAGGGTAGAGGGCGAAAATGGCAAAGATGACCCGCAAGAAACTCGCAGAAATGGACCGTGTAGATCCTCTGGCATCATTTCGGGATGAATTTGACCTTCCGGAGGGCGTTATCTACTTAAATGGGAACTCGCTCGGCGCGATGCCCCGTGCCGCTGCTGATCGGGCAAGGCGCGTCGTCGAGCATGAGTGGGCGAAGGGGCTTATAGGCAGCATGAATACCGCTGGATGGTACGAGCTGCCATCCACGCTTGGACAAAAAATCGCGCCCATTGTGGGCGCAAAACCCAATGAAGTTGTACTAACAGATTCGACCGGAATCAATCTTTACAAAGTACTCGCGTCCGCTCTGCAGATCCGGCCGGATCGGCGCGTCGTTGTTATGGAAGGGAGCAACTTCCCTACCAATAATTACATGGTGCAGGGACTACTCGAACAATTGGGCGACGGTTACACCATTCGATATGCGGAAGCCGAGAATATTTTGGACGCTATAGATGACGACGTCGCGGCAATTTGTATCACGCATGTCCACTATAAGACCGGAAATATTCTCGACATGGCAGCAATTACAGATCGCGCTCATGCGGTCGGCGCGGCCGCGGTTTGGGATCTATGCCACAGCGCCGGAGCGATGCCGGTTGAACTAAATGCCTGCAACGTCGACTTTGCCGTCGCCTGTACCTATAAATACATCAATTGCGGCCCCGGCAGCCCAGCAATTCTATTTGCTGCTGAGCGTCATCACGGAAAATTCGAGCAACCACTGACAGGTTGGTATGGCCACAAGGCGCCGTTCAACTTCGAACGAGATTATGTCCCTGTAAAGGACATCCGCCAGATGTTGAGCGGAACCCAGCCGACTGTCAGTCTGTCAATAGCCGAGATCGGTATCGACTTAATGTTACGCGCGGATATCAACGAAATTCGCCGAAAATCTATGCGCATGACGGAGTGTTTCATAGAGTTGGTTGAAGAACGATGCAGGGAGTTTGGATTCGAGTTGGTCAGTCCTCGAGACTCCGCGAAACGCGGTAGCCAGGTGTCTTTTTTCAAGGAAGATGGCTACCCGATCGTACGCGCGCTTCACGATCACGGAGTGGTTTGCGACTATAGAGCACCAGGCAACGTTCGATTCGGATTCGCGCCACTCTATTTGCGATACGTCGATGTCTGGGACGTGGTCGATCGACTGCGCGACATTCTTTCAAGTGGATCATGGCAAGGTGCCAAGTATCAAGTCCGATCAGCTGTTACCTGAGGAGTACCCACAATGACAACATCCGGCGGTTTGCATTGGTCTTCACGGTTGACCTTCCTGATGGCGGCCATTGGATGTGCCGTTGGTCTCGGCAATATCTGGCGGTTCCCGTACTCGGTCGGCGTCAGCGGCGGTGGCGCTTTCGTAATTATCTATCTTGGCGCAATCTTCTTACTAGCATTGCCCGTACTGATGGCCGAATTAATGATCGGTCGACGAGGTGCAGCCGGTCCACCAGCTGCGATCGCAACTGTTGCCGTTGAATCAGGTCGGTCTCCGTTGTGGCGCTGGATGGGCATAATTTTTGGTGGCGCTGGAGCGATATTATCGCTTTCATTTTACGCCGTTGTCGGCGCGTGGACGATCGCGTACGTATTCAAGATGGCGTCCGGTCAACTACAACAAGTTTCGGCAAGCCAGGCAACCGATATTTTCAACCTACTTAATGCAGAACCGATCACTCTGCTTTTGTGGTTTACCGCATTCCTCGCGCTGACAGTTTTTATTTCGACTCGCGGGCTTCACGCCGGCGTAGAAAAAGCCGTCAAATTTATGATGCCTACGTTGTTCGTGATGCTAATAATAATGGTTATTTATTCGGCGTCGGTTGGCGACTTCGCTCGTGCGTTGAGTTTTCTGTTCACGCCTGATTTCAGCAAAATTGATGCAACGGCCGTCATGGCCGCTTTCGGCCAAGCCTTTTTCACCGTAAGTGTCGGTATTACAAACATGATGGCCTATGGCGCCTACATTGAAAAAAGCACAAATCTACCCCGAGCCGCCGTCATCATAGTTAGTGCCGATACGGTAGTTGCCTTGCTTGCCGGACTCGCCATATTTCCAATCATTTTTATGCATGGACTCGAACCGGGTTCGGGGCCGGGGCTGGTTTTCATGACTCTGCCATTCGCATTTGGCCAAATTCCTGGGGGCCTTGTATTTGGCACTGTGTTCTTTGTGCTACTATTTTTCGCCGCACTAACATCGTCGATAGCAATGCTTGAGGCACCAGTTTCTTGGCTTCGAGATGCAACTACGTTGTCACGCAAGGCCGCAGCAATATTGGCCGGATCGGTTAGTTTTTTCCTGGGTATCCTCGCAGCATTATCATTCAATGTCCTGTCTGCCACGCACCCACTGGGTGCAATTTCGCTGTTCGAGGGGAAAACATTTTTCAGCTTGTTCGACTACCTGGTAACGAACATCATGATGCCTGTGGGCGGCATCCTGATCGCAATATTTGCCGGTTGGATCGTGAAAACGAAATATAGCCGGGACGAAATGTTCGAAGGGAAAGATTCGATAGCGCATCGGGCCTGGTTGTTTCTGGTCCGATTCTTAGCACCGGTTCTGCTGACCTACGTCCTAGTGGATATGGCCACTAGCTAGATTGCGCTTTTCTGCGAAAGAAATGACATTACAACCGAGTTGAATGTTGCTGGGTCCTCGAAAAAGACAGAGTGACCTGATCCAGCCACTTCAATAAACTCTGCACCCTGCACGTGTTTGCTCATCTCCCGTACGGCTGCAGCGGGGAAGAGGACGTCGCTCTGGCCAACTAAGAATAGAGTCGGCACGCCTGTCGAGGCGAGTTCATCGGGTGAAAACAAGGGATCAAATTGCCCTTTCAAATTGTGTCGGTTCGTTTGGTTAAAGCTATTCAATTGACTGTAAAGTAATGCGCGAAGCGGATCACCTAGACGCACTCTGGCACCGAGTACTCTTTCAAGTTGTGTGAGATGTGCTGTCTCAATACGTGCCTGATCCATTAGCTCTTTTACCGGTCTCGGCTCCTGT
The DNA here is from genome assembly GCA_018701055.1 of Woeseia sp. Taxonomy (GTDB): domain Bacteria; phylum Pseudomonadota; class Gammaproteobacteria; order Steroidobacterales; family Woeseiaceae; genus SZUA-117. The sequence goes on from JABIUH010000266.1 coordinate 3,623, forward strand.
ATTCCGTGGAGAGAATCACAAACGACCAATTTGCTAACCCGGTCCGGGTATCTACAAGTAAATCCTATGCAAGTGCCGCCGCCCATTGATTGTCCGACCAGAGAGACCCTTGCAAGTCCGATGTCGTCGAGCACGGCTTTGAGATCCGCAACAAACTCAGATCGACCGTGTCCGCCGCGATCGACGGAATTTCCAAACCCGCGGTGATCGAACGTAATTGTTCGAAACTGCGACGAAAACTCTGGCAGTTGCTGAAACCATATTGTGTGATTACCACCGACCCCGTGCGCAAATACTATCGGCGCACCTTCTCCGGCCACTTCATAGTAGATTTCCCCATCGCGTACTTTAACTACAGCCAAACGCCTACTCCTAATTTAGCCATTGATACTCTGCGCAATCATGCGAATTGCCACTAGCGATAAGAACAGACCAAACAACAGACTTAATTTTCGCCGGCTTAGATTGTGGGCAAATTTTGCACCAAGTGGTGCCGCCAAAACTGTCGTGGGCGCAATAAATGACATTCCGACTAGATTAACGAACCCCAAACACCCTGGAGGCAGACTTTCGTTACCCCACCCGGCAAAGATAAACCCGAGTGTTCCTGGAATACCGATCATCAATCCAAATAGTGCAGACGTACCGACCGCCTTGTGTATTGGCTCGTTCATCAAAGTTAGCGCTGGTACCGTTAATGAGCCCCCACCAATACCCATCATCGAAGAAATTGCTCCAATCGTCATCGGAATGGCGTTGGTTGCGAAACTCCGGGGCACCTCGGACACCAACTTGCGATTATCAAGTGGTAGGGCCATCTTGATTGCAACCAAGAGCGACATGCCGCCGAAAAATGCGGTCAATACCGCACCGCCTACGCGACTCGCAACAATTGTGCCAAAAACGGCGCCAATCAAAATAAACGGTGTCCACTGCTTGGCTAGTCGCATATCCACAGCGCCACGCTTGTTGTGCGCGCGTGCCGAGGAAAGCGATGTGGGAATTATGACAGCGAGCGACGTTGCTACCGCGATGTGCATGCGAATATCGGGAGACACTCCATTAAGTTCAAGGACCCACTCGAGTACCGGCACGACGACAATGCCACCTCCGACACCCAATAGGCCAGCAAGAACACCGCCCACTGCGCCCGTTGCTAGCATTGCGATTGCCAACACAGCGAGGTCCTGGGTGAACATTACATTACGCCCATTAACTCGCTTAGCTGAACCACGTAGTTGCCGAAAGCAGGATCTTCCCTGGTCGTTCGCGGATCTCTCGGTCTTGGTAGATCGATCCTGATCTCTTCCACAATCCGGCCGGGTCGCTCCGACATGACGAGAACCCGATCTGACAGGAAGATCGATTCGGCAATACTATGCGTGACTAGGACAACCGTCTTCTTCTCGGCCTGCCAAATTCGCAATAATTCGACGTTAAGTCTATCTCTCGTCAATGCGTCAAGCGCACCAAATGGCTCATCCATCAACAACACTCTTGGATTTCGCATCAATGCCTGGCCGATCGCGACTCGTTGACGCATGCCGCCGGACAGCTCATGTGGATATGATTGTTCGAAA
>JABIUH010000167.1 GCA_018701055.1 Woeseia sp.
ATGCTCCGACCGTCGCTACCGTGGATGCTCCGACCGTCGCTACCGTGGATGCTCCGACCGTCACTACCGTGGATGCTCCGACTATCGCTACCGTGGATGCTCCGACTATCGCTACCGTGGATGCTGGCTAACGCCGGTGCACCGACCGCAAAGACACCGACTGCAATCACCAAAAGACCGCAATAGTGTGTTGCCCCTCGTTGTTCGCTCATTTTTCGTATTCTCCGACTGTCGCTGACGACATTGCTTTCGTTCGTATCAACCAGTGTGGGCTGTCAAGGTTCAAACCTCTAAACTCACACTAGCTGTTCTTTTTCGTCACTTCCTTTACCAAACCTTCGTCGGCAAGCACCGATTTGAAGGACCGATCGTCATCGTGCCCAGATAGATAGTGGTAAATCCCAATACCTGTGTGCACAACCTCATCGCCTCTTTCTTCGCTTGGCGCTGGAAGTCCCGCCAACCAATTGTCAATTTCTTCCAACAGTGCTTGGCATCTATCTCTTACGTATGCGTCAAACTTGGGCATGTCCTGTTTTCGAATGCCGTCATCCGCCATCACCAATCTTTCAAAACGCCCCTCTCCTTGGGCGGGCTTTAACATGTTGTGCTCAACCGTGTTCACAAAATTTCGAACTACTACTCCTGTTCTTTCAAAATTGTGTTCGCCTAACGCCTCCGGTATGTACTCACGTCTCAAAACTCGAAACCAACCTGCATCCGTTTCTGTCACCGCCTCAACTCGCAGAAGCTCGTCGAGAATAGATCGAGGAGACATGTCGCCACTGTGCCGCCTAACTAACTCAGAAATTGTCGGCTCGTTATCGATACTCGTTTCGTACTGAAGCTCCAACGGCATGCCGTATGGTCCAGTGAAATCCATGTCCGTATGCCATCCGACAAGTACCCGGCTCAATCGGCTATAGCGAGCCTTCGGCTCATACTTATCTTTTTGCGCTTCGTCAATTACCCGCTTAACTTCTTTACGAGTTAATCCTGTAATAACTGCAATTCGCGTCCGCGTCGTTTTCCGTCCCAGAACTTTGAAGTCTTTTAGAGCAACTTCGACATAGACCGCTTTCGCAACTTCCGAAAATTCACCGTACGAAACTCCCTGCCGAAGCAATATTCGAACCAGCGGGCCCATCAGTGCGCGAAATGCCCTTAAAAGGGTCTGTCTTATTGATGCGCTCATTGGGCAACATATTAGCTATAGACGGGAATTTATTCCCTAACTAGCTAACAGTCAACATTAAGTTAAGAGGAGGACAAGATTATGTCCATTAAATATCATGTAGTTAGGCCTAATAACTCGGATGAAAATAGGATCCAACTAATCTATGCGCAAGAAGACGGTTGAGATGACGCGCAAATAGACTGACTAATATCGTCTATAAGTAGAATTTAAACAATAGGTTGCTACCTATTGTTAATGTTTTTTATTGATCTGGAGGATTTGGATTAACGTCATAACATTGTTATTGCGTCGGTGACGTACCAGAAATCAAACAAGAATGCGTTGACAAGGCGCATATTACTAACATGGAGCACGGATCTGCGCACTACATTTCGCAATGCAAAATTTCTGCGCAATTAGCCCAATTCGCTGTCACAAGAACGTACGTTGAGCGGATCTATGAGCAACCCAGTTTTATCATGCCGGTAGGAAAGGCAAGTCCAGTTCGACTCTCGATGAGCTTACATTTAATTGTATTTAGCTGAAGACAGTCGGCTCGGAGTCTCCAATTTCGAAATAAAACGATCCGATGCCGATCGTGCCCTCGTCATTTGACGCCGCGTCCTCATCATACAAAGTCTCATCTGCAGCAAAAAGATCGTCCACTCAATAGGAAAATTCAACCAAACGATCCGAAGAGATGTATTGCGATGCTCTATACCAGCGGTGAAGAAAATTTCCCATTGGAATTGACCGCACCAATACAGTTTGCTCACCAAGCTAATTTTTATAACGTGGACGCATTCAATATGATCGGCGCTGGTTCGCGCAAGAAAAACGCCGCGAAATCAGAGTATCAAAGCAGAAAAAGTTGGTATGACGTAGTTCACGTATCAGAGTTACGACCAAGAATGCGCACGAACAAGAAAACGAGCGACCGAATTTGTCGTGTGGCTCTTTATACTGCTAAGCATTCTTGTTAGGAGAACCAACTAGCGCGAAAGCAATTTGGCACAAGTTGTAGGATCAACCATGGCTATGGCAAGTTTCAAAATTGTTCAGCAAGTTAATTATTGCTTACCGTGCATAAAGGCATTCGATTCTTTGCCGTCGTCCTCAAAATAAAATACTCCGATGCCAATTGAACTATGTCCAGCGTCCGTCGATTCTTCATCGTATAGCGTTTCGTAAGCTGCGAATAAATCATCAATTGATTCTGCAAATTCAGCGAGACGATCTGACGTAATCCTTTTTACCCGAGACCGGTCGCTGCCCCTAACTCTATTGCTATGCACCAATCGTTGGATCCACGCCTTATTACGATTTTCCGGGTCAGAATTGTGACACCCTGTAATCGCAGCGGCATGTATTTGAAGAGCCAGAATACTGATAAGTCGGTCATTGTCAGCCAAGTTGGACACATTTCTTTTTAATACTTTCAAATCGCCACTCGACAATTCTTCGATTGCAGCAATTCGCTTCAACTCAGTCCGCATTGCTCCTGGCGGAATATCTCCCCCGAATTTGGTAACAAGTGAAGAAAAGCTATTTCCCAAACCATCAAAAGGCAAATCCTTAGGTCGATTATCCGACATCAGATAGTCGCTTTCGGTATACCATCGATGCAAGATTTCGCTCATCGGCGTGGAACGAATTACAACCGTTTCTTCCCCCGCCTCACTTTTATCCCTTAATCTTCGAACCTCCTTGCGAGTCAAACCGGTCATTACTGCGACACGAGAAACATTGGTCGGACGTCCGCGCAACCCATAGTCTTTAGTCGCCACGTCAACGAATGCGGCTTTCGAAATTTCATTGAATTCGCGATGGCCGGCCCCCGCTCGAAGAAGAGCCCTCGCGATAGGCCGAAGGGCGATCAGCAGCGCATTGAGAATCTGACGTTGAATGGTGTCTTGCATGGGCGCGGAATATATTGATGCATAGGGATATTCGTCAACGAAATAAGCAAGTTGGGAAAAATCGCCCAATTAATACCGCAGTTTTCGCCCATATACACCAATCATTTTTCTGCCAATCAGCCACTTTTAAGTGTTGATTTCATTCATCTTTCTTGATCTAAGCCTCCCAAACGCTGCTTAATCATTGATCTATAAGTAGCTTTTCGAGTCCACCTTCATCGAGTATTGCAACTTCGAGCTTCTGCGCACTTGTCAGTTTCGAACCAGATTTCTCACCTGCAACCAAAAAATCCGTTTTCTTGGAGACAGAACCGGTGACCTTCCCGCCTGCGGCCTGAATTCGATCTTTTGCCTCGTCCCTCGACATAGTCGGAAGGGTTCCCGTAAGGACAAAAACCTTGCCAGAGAGGTGGCCATCATCGGCAGCGGGCGCAGGATCAGCCTCGGGCCAGGAAACACCAGATTCGATTAATTTCTGAACGACATCTTGGTTATGTTGCTCCCCGAAAAAAGACAGAATTCGGGACGCAACCACCGGACCAACGTCTTGCACTGACTGCAGCCCTGCCTCGTCAGCGTCCATAACGTTCCTCAGCCTCCCGTAGTGCGTAGCAAGTGACGCAGCTGTCGCCTCCCCTACTTCACGGATGCCCAGGGCGTACAAGAAGCGTGATAGCGTTGTCTTCTTACTGGCGTCGATTGAAGCAAGTAAATTTATGGCCGATTTCTCACCCATCCGCTCCAAGCCCATCAATCCATCCTGATCCAGATCAAAGAGATCTGCTGGCGTTTTGACTCGGTTTATATCCACCAACTGCTCAATCAGCTTGGCACCAAGGCCATCAATATCCAACGCTCGCCTAGAGACAAAATGCTTCAACGCCTCAACTCGCTGTGCAGCGCAAAACAGTCCCCCCGTGCATCGCGCAACTGCTTCGTCTTCCTCTCTGATGACAGCTGAACCACATTCAGGACATTGGGAGGGTATTTTTACAATTTTCGCGCCTATTGGGCGACGATCCGGAACGATCTTCACCACCTCGGGAATAACGTCACCTGCTCTGCGTACTATTACAGTGTCGCCAACACGGACATCTTTACGATTGAGCTCATCCATGTTGTGCAAAGTTGCATTACTGACAGTCACACCGCCCACGAAGACCGGTGCTAACCGAGCAACCGGCGTCACCGCTCCCGTCCTACCCACTTGAAATTCAATGTCTCGGACGACCGTGAGCTCTTCCTGAGCGGGAAACTTGTGTGCGATCGCCCAGCGGGGCGCTCGAGACACGAACCCCAGCGTTTGCTGATAGTCCAGCCGATCTATCTTGTAAACGATGCCGTCAATTTCGTATGGCAGGTCATCCCGTTTAGCCCCGATATCGGCGTAAAACTCCAGGCAACCGTCAATTCCCGAGACGACTTTTCGCTCCGGACAAACTTTCAAACCCCAATCCTGAAGTTTGCAAAGAATCTCGCTATGGCGATCCGGAACCGAGCCGCCGTCCACGACACCAACCGAATAAACGTAAATATCGAGCGGTCGTTCAGCCGTCAGCCTCGGATCAAGCTGGCGTAGGCTGCCTGCCGCCGCGTTACGCGGGTTTACGAATGTTTTCTCGTCATTTTTGGCGGCAGCTGCATTAAATGCTGCGAAACCGGCACGCGGCATAAACACCTCGCCCCGGACTTCCAGCGTCCGCGGAAACCCTTCGCCCATCAACTGGAGCGGCACCGCCAGTATCGTCCGAACATTATGAGTAATGTCCTCGCCGCTGTTGCCATCCCCGCGGGTCGCCCCTCGAACCAGCACGCCGTCCTCGTACAAGAGGCTAACGGCAGCACCATCAAGCTTCGGTTCGGCGGAATAACTCAATGCCGATTCGGCATCCAAACCAAGACGATCTGTCACTCGCCGGTGAAAGTCTCGTAACTCATCTGCATTGAACGCATTGTCGAGTGACAACATGGGTAGTTGATGCGCAATTGTGCCGAACGCTTTTATCGGCTTTGCGCCGACTCGTTGGGTTGGTGATTCTGCCGTTACCAGATCAGGATTATCGGCTTCAAGCTGTTGTAGCTCACGCACCAAACGATCGTACTCTGCGTCTGGAACATCTGGCTCATCAAGAACGTGATACTGATGATTGTGATGCCAGATTTGTTTTCGAAGTGAGGCGGATTTTTTTCTGTCTGCGGCGCTTGCACTCATGATGCCTAACCGCCCCTCACACGACGGCGAGGCTATGCTGATGTTGAATAATTTCTTCGCGCATATAACGCTCGCGCTGGATGCTGAGAGTGCTGCCAGTTTCATCCAACAATTCGGCATCGAGCGTCTGAGCTAACGCACGTGACGCCGTAATCATGAGATCAAACCCCTCCGCGCCGTCAATCGGCCCAGGCAATACCATGAACAAACTAATACCTGGAATTTTCTGCTCTTTGATGTTGGCCATATCAAAGCTGCCCGGCTCAACCAA
>JABIUH010000243.1 GCA_018701055.1 Woeseia sp.
AAGGCTGCGCGTAAGAATATTGGCGCCTTCGACGGTGATGGCGATCGGTGTCGCCATGTAATTTCGACCGATGTAATTGTTCGGTCCCATCATAATGGCTTTGCCACCATGCACATCCATCGCGTCGTTCGCCACGTCTCGCGCAAATTCTGTGCAGTGGTATTTCAAGATGGCGGATGGGACTGCTGGCTTTTCGCCCTGATCGATTGCACCTGCGGTAACCGACACCGCCGCATTCATGATGTAGGTGTGCCCTGCGATACGAGCGAGCGCTTCTCCAACACCTTCGAACTGGGCAACCGGCAAATTAAACTGCCGTCTGAGTTGTGCGTACGCACCTGTCGCATAAGACGCAGCCTGGCCGCCACCGGAACCGGTTGAGGGCAGGGTAATGGCACGCCCAACCGATAATAATTCAACCAGCATCTTCCAGCCCTTGCCGGCCATTTCTTCGCCACCAATGATGAAGTCGATCGGCACGAACACGTCTTCGCCCGAGGTCGGCCCATTTTGAAATGCGATGTTAAGCGGGTAGTGGCGACGACCGATAGTAATGCCGGGCAAGTCGGTCGGAATAAGTGCGGCAGTGATGCCGTACTCATCTTTATCGCCAATCAGGTGATCAGGATCGTATAGCTTAAAGGCAAGGCCAAGCACGGTTGCCACTGGTGCAAGTGTTATATAGCGCTTATCCCAATTGAGTCGGATGCCGATAATTTCCTTGCCATTCCATTTGTCTTTGCACACGACACCGCTATCGATTAACGCGGCGGCATCCGAGCCAGCCTGCGGTGATGTCAGTGCGAAACACGGAATTTCTTCGCCGGAGGCAAGTCCAGGGAGCCAGTGATTTTTTTGTTCCTCTGTGCCGTAGTGCAACAGGAGTTCGGCTGGCCCAAGGGAATTCGGTACACCAACAGTTGATGATGCCGTGGTATTTCGGCTCGCGAGTTTGGTTATGATCATTGCGTTCGCGTAGGCAGTAAATTCCAATCCACCATATTGCTTGGGAATAATCATCGCGAAGAATTTGTGCTTCTTAATATACGCCCAGGCCTTCGGCGGCAGGTCGGCGCGTTCGTGCGAGACTTCCCAGTCATCCAACATGGCGCAAAGTTCTTCGCAGGGGCCATCGAAGAATGCTTGTTCTTCATCTGATAACTTCGGCGCCGGAAAGCTCATCAGGCGATCCCATTCGGGCATGCCAGAGAACAGTTGGCCGTCCCACCAAATATTGCCGGCCTCCAATGCTTCCCTTTCGGTGTCCGACATGGACGGCAGCATTGTGCGATACACATCGAGCGCGGGTCGGGTAACACGTTCTCGCCGAATATCGATAAAATTGGGAAATACGAGCAGCCCGTATGCCAGTATCAAGAACAGCAGCCAAAGTGGATGCCAATGACCGAGCACCGCATAGGCAAGCAATATGCCGCCCATGACGGCCGTTGAGCCAATAAGGCTGACTCTAGAGTAGGCGAGGTAAAGGGCACCGCCAAAAAACAATAGAAACCAGGCCAGACTTAGTAGAAAACCGGACACGGAATAATCCTCAATGGTAAGCGCCGAGCGCGAGTCGCCGCGGCTCCAGGGGTCTGCTGGTTAGTCTCGCTGTGACCAGCATGCACGCTATACAGCAGACGAATTAGACCCTATCACCGGTGGCCGGGTCACGCCAGATTGTGGGTCACAATCGACCGTGAAGATAGCGTGAATTGTTACAGTAAAGACTCGATGGCTGCGCGCTCTTTTCGCAACTCCGTCTCAGTTGCTTCCATTCGTTCGCGGCTAAATGCGCTAACGTCCAACCCCTGTACGATTTCGTAATTGCCCGCAACACACCGCACTGGATACGAGTACACGATTCCTTCTGCTATGCTATAGCTGCCATCCGCCGGGATGGCCATGCTGACCCAATCGTCCGCGGGTGTTCCAAGTACCCAATCATGCATGTGATCAATCGCGGCTGATGCGGCTGAGGCAGCCGAAGATGCACCACGTGCGTTGATAATCGCCGCGCCGCGTTGTTGCACCGTTGGTATGAAGTCATCGGCCAGCCATGCTTCGTCGACGAGTTCAGTCGCCGCTTTGCCGGCAACGGACGCGTGGTGAATATCGGGATACTGAGTCGCTGAATGATTGCCCCAGATGGTCATCTGGCGAATGTCGGTGACCTGACAGTCCGTTTTTTCGGCCAGCTGGGCCATTGCTCGGTTGTGGTCAAGCCGCGTCATTGCGGTAAATTGTGACTTATCGATGTCTGGAGCATTGGCGCTCGCGATCAGCGCATTGGTATTGGCAGGATTGCCGACGACTAACACGCGTATTTCGCTGCTCGCGTGATCATTTATTGCCTTGCCCTGAACAGAAAATATCTGCGCATTCGCTTCGAGCAGTTCTTTACGTTCCATGCCAGGTCCCCGCGGACGGGCACCAACCAGAAGTGCATAATCGCTGTCTTTGAATGCGACATTTGGGTCGTCAGTTGCCACCATGCCGGCAAGTGTGTCGAACGCGCAGTCGCTAAGCTCCATCACGACACCCTCCAGTGCTGGCAGCGCTGGCGGTATTTCCAGGAGTTGCAAAATCACAGGCTGATCCGCACCAAGCATTTGACCTGAGGCAATTCGAAATGCGAGTTGGTAGCCGATTTGACCGGCAGCACCGGTGATCGTGATGCGAACGGGGCTTTTCATGGTGAGCTGACCTTTATTTTAAGTATCTATTTCAGAATGATAGCCGCGCGGTAGGGCGGCGGTTCGTCGAGGCAGCGCGCAAGTTTACGAGCTCACCGGGCTTATCTAATTCAAAGCGCAGTTTGCAGGAAGTGGCGCGTCTATATCAAGGTATGGTTTGCTTGGATGGGATAATTGAGTGCTCGACGCAGCTGGCAGTGGTATGAATCATGGCACTTCGAAGACCGGGTAGGCTGCGAACAATGCCTCGTATTCGATGGTCGCTGCTTCGGCGTAGCCGCGTCTTTCAAGCGATTGAATACACTGCCACCACAGAGCCGTCGTAGCGCGCTGCGTCACGTTGCACTGCGGATTGTCGTCTCGGGTAATGTTGCCAGGTTTGATTTGTTCAACCATGAGCTGCGGTGTCGTTGAATCAGACACCCCTAGATTCTGTTGTGCTAATGATTCGGCTTCACGGATTTGCTCCAAAGCTGCCGCCGCTGCTCTGTCCAGAGAATTGCGACCCTGGCTAACCGTTACTGCCGGATTGTCGGCATCGACCAATTTATCGATGTCCAGAATCAGTGCGAGACTCAATCCGACGACGGCAACAAGGGCAATTGGCTGCAGCCATCCAATTTGCCACAATTTAGCGGGGCTCCGTGCACCGGCTTTCCGAGCACGATGAAGAATGGTTCGGTTCAAGTGATCCGGCGCATTTTCGTCGGCTGTTTGCCGGTACATCGCAGAAACAACATCGTCCTCTGCATGGCTACCGGATTGGTTTACGGGCGCGTTCATGCCATTCCTTCGTTTGATTCGGTCAGCGTGGTTTTTAATTTTTTCATTGCGTAGCGCAATCGGCTTTTCGTGGTTTCGCGGTTTACCCCGGTTACCTTGGCAATGTCGTCGATCGAGAGTCCGGCCTCTTCGTGCAGCAAGAAGACATCACGCTGTTCTTCAGGAAGATCCGCGAGGGAACGATTTAAGCGCTCTCGGAAGAGGTGCTTCTCCGTTAGATGGTCCGGCGCGTCGTCAG
>JABIUH010000171.1 GCA_018701055.1 Woeseia sp.
CTTTCCCGAAATACTATGCGCTTTTCTTGCGGGTATTGATGAAATCAATCGCCTGCTGGACGGTCGTAATTTTCTCAGCGTCCTCGTCCGGAATTTCTGTTTCGAATTCTTCCTCGAGCGCCATAACCAACTCCACTGTATCCAGGGAGTCTGCGCCAAGATCGTCTACGAAAGAGGCATCATTGGTAACTTCGTCTTCTTTAACGCCTAACTGCTCGGCGACAATGCCTTTCACTTGTTTCTCGATACTGCTCATCTTTATCACTTCTCCTTAAGAAGAGACTTTTAAAATTTGGACCGACTCGTTCGTTCGGCATCTTGCGGTGTCTCTCATCACCGCGATGTAACTGTCCAACTCTCATTTGCGCCTGCATCACAAGCGCCAAAAACACGTAAGTTATTGATATTTCGAGTCGGAAGATACTGTGGCCGAGTATTGTATGTGAAAGCGTTTGGCCAATCTAGCGGCCTTTTAAAAAAAGCCACGCTACTCCAACATAAATCGAAAATTTGGCTTAAAACCTAGTGTCAGGACGTTCCTAGCATATCGATTCCAACGCCCATTTTTAACAAATTCGGCTGTAATGACCCTTAATCCATCAACATTCCGCCGTTAACATGCAAGGTCTCCCCTGTGATGTACGCACCTGCTGCAGACGCCAGGAAGGTTACCGCTGCCGCGATATCTTCCGGAGCCCCCAAACGGTTCAGCGGGATCTGCCCCAGTAGCGCTTCCCGTTGCGCCTCCGGCAATACACGGGTCATGTCGGTATCAATGAAACCGGGCGCCACTACATTGACCGTGATATTCCGCGAGCCGATCTCCATCGCCAAGGATTTACTAAATCCGATCATGCCTGCTTTCGCCGCCGCGTAATTTGCCTGACCCGCATTGCCGGTGACAGCAATGACAGAGGCTATATTGATGATACGACCATGCCTGGCTTTCATCATGCCCCGCAGGACTGCCTTACTCACGCGAAACGCACCCGATAGATTGGTCGACAATACGTCGTCCCATTCAGCTGGTTTCATCCGCATGAGAAGATTGTCGCGGGTAATACCGGCATTGTTGACGACGATTGTCGGCGCACCCTCGTTTTCTTGAATGTCCTTGATAGCAGCCTGAACTGAGTCATCGTGGACGACATCCAGAACGATACCTCGGCCCTTGCCGTTAAGGGTCACACTGATCTTTTCTGCACCGCCTTCGCTGGTTGCAGTGCCTATGACGATGGCGCCCGCCGCCACTAGTGCGGCCGCTATCGCGGCCCCTATTCCCCGCGATGCGCCGGTAACCAACGCTACCTGCCCACTTATTCCGCCACCTCCTGCTTGTTCGCTCATTGCTTTGCTTCCTCGATGGACTTCACTAATGCTGCGGGCGAATCGATGCACACACCTGGGACACTTCGATCGATGCGCTTGTTCAATCCAGTCAATATCTTACCGGGACCACACTCAACCAGATGCGTCGCACCATTCTCAATCAACTTCTGAACGGCGCTGACCCAATGCACTGGACTATAGACCTGTTGCGACAAGCGGCGACCAATGTCTGCGGCATCATCGTATGGCGTCGCATCAACTGTAGAAATCACGGTCGTCTCCGGCATCTTGAACTCGATAGTGTCCAGTAACTCAATGAGCGCCTCGCCGGCGGGTCGCATCAGAGATGAGTGCGACGGCACGCTAACCGGCAACATGATGGCCCGCCTGGCGCCGGCATCCTTGGCAAGACCGACTAATTGCATAAGCGCCATCTGATGACCTGCGACAACAACCTGACCCGGAGAATTGAAATTGACTGGCTCGGCCACACCGATCATAGATGCCTCCGCACAAACCTCCATTATCACGTCCTCATCGAGGCCTAATACCGCTGCCATGGCTCCTTCGCCATCCGGCACAGCGTTCTGCATCAACTCGCCCCGTCGCCGTACCAACCTAACCCCATCCACGAATGACATCGCGCCGGCACAAACGAGCGCCGTATATTCTCCGAGACTATGTCCTGAAAGCATTGTGGGCGCGGGCCCACCTGCACTGTGCCAAGCACGCCACACTGCGACGGCGGCAACCAACATGGCAGGTTGTGTATTGATGGTCTGACCAAGCGCCTCGGTCGGACCTTCCTGGGTAAGCTTCCATAGATCAAAACCCAGAACATCGCTCGCCTCCTGGTAGCTTGCTTCAATTTGAGGGTAAACGGCTGCAAGCTCAGCTTGCATACCAACTGCTTGCGATCCCTGCCCGGGAAATACAAATGCGAGGCTCAAGAATGTTCTCCATTAGTCATTGCTAAGATTTCGGCGTGGATTATATAGATGCGCGCATGTCGTCTCTACGCCAAAGTACAAGCGCCGCTAGCGCTCCACCTAGAGCACCATATAAATGTGCGTTGACCACGACACTGCCCCCGGACGTCGATTCCGACCCGGGTAAGGGCCCGGAAAACTGTTCGTAAATGAGTTTTAGAACGACGAGCCCGGCCAATACGGTTGATTCGGTTCTGAGCGTCTTAAAGCCTTTTGCTGCCCCGGCGATCATATAGCCGTGCAATAAACCCGACATGCCGACATACCAGAGCATGTTTGTATCGAGAAACCATAAACCCAGTGACTGTATTAAGACTGCTGTGAAGGTGACGAATATCCACTCCGGTACCGAGTAATTTCGCCCAACCAATAGCCAGGTAAGAACGAAGCCCAGCATATTCAGATTCAGATGTGATTTGCCCAAATGAACGATGTGCGCAGTAAGGAAACGCCAGTACTCGCCGGCCTCAATCGCTAAGCGATCATATTTGAACCAATCCCGACCTTGATCGCCGAATGCGCCGACGAGAAACGAAGTAATGATAAGAAACCCCGCAAAATGCCAATACGTGGCTGCCTTTAGGCGAGAAATGAGACCCTGTTCACTACGCTTGAGTAACCCCATGTTTGTTATACTGACGTTTAATGTGTTTAGGAGTCAACGATTAGACTCCATCTAACAAAGACAGTATTTCTGGAGTCAACGTAATGATCAGCACTATGCAGCGAAGAGAACGAGGGTTTAC
>JABIUH010000514.1 GCA_018701055.1 Woeseia sp.
CCAATGGCCAAAGTGACCAATAATTCCACCAACGTCATGCCGTCCTGATTGTTCAGGTGAGCGAATTTTGTGTTTGGTATCATCATCGCTAGATTCCCAGTACTGGAATGGTGATCGAGAAACTTGGATTCGGTGCCGCGCCAGGCTCCGTCCACGAGATTGTGATTTGGTATGTGGGTGGGTTTACACCATTATTGAAGACAATGGCTACGGCACCATTGGGTATCGTATTTCGCGCCTGTAGATTCCACAGATAAATGTCGTTCAACGCCATATCATCTCGCGTGCAATCGGTAGCGGCCGTGTAACAAACTCTGGCGACCATAGGATCAGCTAACGCGTACGATGCGGCTGCACGTGGGTTCGCACGAATGCGGTCCGCTACATCGCCAGCGAGTGTTACTGCGTTGTGTCGGAAAACAGATGTTCTGCCGGCTTGCATGCTGTGAACGTAGAGGCCCGCTATGCCAAGCATACCGACTGACATAATGATTAATGCGATCAGAACCTCGATTAACGTAAAGCCGCTGACGCGTTTTTCGAATTGTGTAGAAAAAGTATTTCGCATGTTTTTCAGTCCGAATTTATGGGCAAACGCCGCCAGCGTTTAGAATCATTTGGCGATCGCTGATCACTGTCGCGCGACCAATCGCGGTTGCGACAACTCGACGTGCTGTCGCTCGACCACCTGGTGCAACTGCGATGCCGCGGGCGTCACAGATCATGGCGGCGGACAGCGCGGGCGTAATGCCAACGTTACCTCGGCCTAGTCCAGTGCCCGCAAATGAGAAGTATGTTGATCCAGCATTCGTTACTACGTTTACACCGTCGGCGACGGAAGGGTGTGCGCGAATGACATTCTCGCCAGCTCCGGCTCGGTTCAGATCACCGTCGATGTCAATGAAGACGATCCAACCGTCATTGAAGGTTCCACCGCAGTTCGCAGTTGGCGCAAGTGAGTTGTTGCTGGCGCAAATCGTAATATTCGCTTTCGATCTTGCGGCTTCGGAACGCGCTATCTGGAAGCTAGAGAGCAAGTCATTGGAGGTGCTCGTTAAGCGACTATTCTGTGTAAATTCGGCGAAATTTGGAACGCCGATACTTAGAATTACGCCAATCACAAGCATCGTGATCAACAGCTCATAGAGCGTGAGGCCGTTTTGTCGTCTGATTTCCATGCGGGCAATATACGGAGCCGAGATGATTTTTTTAGATCTATCCGACCAGCGGCGCTGTGACCGCGATAAGCGGTATTTCCATTAATTGCGGGTTAACTTAGCGCGCACAACGGACCGACTTACCGGACCGATCTTTATACGTGGTGCGGGGCCTGCCGGTATAGCTGATCACAAGCGCACGCGGGGTTCCGCGGTTGTTTCGATCGCAAAAAATCAAGGTGCCGTTGGTTGCTCTGAGTTCCGTTGAGCGGAGTGAAAAACTGCGCCGATTGCTTTCAATACGTACGCTCTCGTTAACCTCAAATCTTTTCAGAACAGGCTCATTGATATCTCGCTCGGCGGGCCTGTCCCGATCAATATTCACGAACATCATCCAGCCGGACGACCAATCCAGTTGCGGTTCACAGTTGTTGCCATTGGCAGTCGGACACAGGGTCACTTCGCGGCGCTTCACGATTGATTCTTTCCGCGCCAAATGAATGGCATGAAATAGGGCGTTGGTTTCTGTCATAAGTTTTTGATTAGAAACGATATTACCAAACGATGGCAGACCAATTGTGAGTACGGTGGCCGCAAGTCCCAGGGTCATGATTAATTCATACAGGCTGTAACCGTGCATTTTCTTTGCGAATGCCATTAGAAAGAACCTCCTTGTTCAATTTGGTTAGCTTAGTGATTTTTAACGTGTGCGCATCCCTCAAAACTAGGCGGTTCACGCAGATTTCATGGGTGCCAGAATATGCCCGAGACGGTGTCACGCCTTAACAGGGGGGGGGAAATCAAATTATTAGGCTATTCGAAATGATTTTGTTTTATAATCTGCAACCTACTGATTCATAGGGGTTCCTGTGGAGTCTCGACAGGAAATAGCAGAAAATCTTCAGGCCCACGGAGTTCTTCCGACACCACAAAGGTTGGAGGTGGCGGAATTGCTCTTGAAGCGCCCACAACATTTGTCTGCGGATCAGATTATTGAGAAATTGCGAGCTGATGGCAGTAGAGTTTCTAAAGCGACCGTATATAACTCTTTGAAATTATTTACAAATAAGGGCCTGATAAAAGAAATCAGTGTGGCAAATAGACGCCGATTCTATGATTCGACGACGCACGCGCATCATCACTTTTACCATGTCGAAACGGGTGAGCTGACTGACATACCGGTTGAAAGCGTGCGGATGCTCGATCTACCACCGCTGCCGAAGGGCACTGAGGAAGACGGCGTCGAGGTCCTGATCAGAGTTCGAAACAAACAGATCTAGCCGATTCGACGGGACGACGCTATACTCGCCGCCGCGCCGGCATAGCTCAGTTGGTAGAGCGGTACATTCGTAATGTATAGGTCCTTGGTTCGATTCCGAGTGCCGGCACCAAATCAATAGGGGTCCCTATGGGGACCCCTATTGATTTGGAAAGCCACGCGGAATCGTTGCGGAAGGGTTTTCCGTCTCTGCGAGGCGAATACTGAAGATCAATCGGCACTCACCTCTGTGAATTTGTAAATGTTGTAGGCCGATTGGGTTCGATTCCGAGTGCCGGCACCTATATTTTCAATGACTTACACGCTTTCCTCGGAAATAGCCCATTCTAGGAAAGTGCAAAATGGCGCACTAGTCGATCTGAAATAATTTTTTTCGAGGTCTAGTAGTCGCCCAATACGTCCTGCAATGTTCTCGCACTGAAAGCAATGGTCGAGGGCAGCACCATGACAAGAGTTACGCCAAGCAGGGCCGAAGACCTCCTAAATCCTAAAGAGGCGGCGGCTTACATCGGTATGTCAAAAAGTTGGCTGGATCAGGGGCGAATTCGTGGATTTGGCCCCGCGTTGTTGACTTGCACGCTGGATTGACCCACTTTTTGCAACCTGGAAATGACCCGCATCAAGCAATGCGAATAGCTGTGTTTTCAAACATCTAGGTAGCTGTAAACAGGTCAGTTTTGGATGCAATAAAGGGTCGTTTTTGGGTCAAATTTCGGTGCAAATCAACACTCTCGGTCAATTGCGGTTAGGTGACATGGCGATTAGCGTGTGTTTCTGGCCGCCGATTTCAAGCTGTTCGATTTGTGCTTCGTGCAGAGTCTCATCAACAGCGAGCGCTCTTTCTCCGACGGTGTTGTCGTTGACTGCGCTGGCCCACGGTTCGCCCGCGAACTGACCCAGCGTTGCACCGGGTAGGTGACCAAAATCGGTGGCAAAACGGCGGTTTGTGTAGATCATGCGGCCTTGTGCATCGAGGGCGGCGACCGCGATCGGTAGTTGATCAAGTACGTCTCGCGAAGATTTCAGGAGTGTTTCCTGTAACTTGAAGAGCTCTTCGAATTGCTCGCTTTCC
>JABIUH010000388.1 GCA_018701055.1 Woeseia sp.
CAGCAGTCAATGGGCTGATCTATCTTCATGCGCGTCAAGCCAAGGAATGTACCGACCGCTACTGCACTGCCGCCCATATCGATGTGCATATCCAGCATTGAAGCGAATGGTTTCAAATTTGTGCCGCCAGTATCGAAAATGATTCCTTTCCCGACCAACGTCAATGTAGGGCGAGCAGATTTGGCCTTTGGTCGATAGCGAAGGCGAACCATGGCTGCACTTTTATCAGCGTTACCCTGCGCAACAGCGAGAAACGCCCCAGCGCCCATTTTCTCCAATTCGTTGACACCGTATTTTTTAAACTGCCAATCATTTTGAGATGCCATCTTTTTCAATAACGCAACGTAATTCGGCGCATCAAGTTTATTGGCGGGTAAAGCGGTGAGATAGCGAGCAAGGTTGTTGCCTTCGGCTTCCGCAGTTATGCGCCGCAAGTTTATTTTTTCATCAAGCCCGACGATTCGAATGGCCTTAATTTTTTCGGGTGCATCCTTGGCCTTGAAGCTTGGCATATTGAATGCCATGGCCAATGCGGCGACTGTTATGTGGGCGCTGATTTCGGCTTGTGTATCACTGTCGAAGCCAACAACCCAGATGCCGATGGTGCCCGCTTTGGAAGTCGACGTGACCGCCAGCATTTTGCGGGCGAAACCTAATTGTTCAAAGGTTCCGTTTGTCGCATCAGCCTTGCCAACGTGCAGTGCCGTCTGACGTTTGTTGTTCATTCGGGTAGACGTCGCAGGTACCGAGTCAGTATTGCTACGCCGCAGCAAGGCCTGAACGTCATCGCCGTGTGGGATTTTTTGCCACAAATTTGTCGGCATGCGGGTGGGTAGTATCAGCAGTAACTGATCGATGCCTGCCAGTGTCTTGGCATCGGGATCACCCGTCGACTGTGTGACCGCCGGAGCGCCATCCAAATTCATGTGTTCGAGCAGGCTTCTCACTTCAGATCTAACCTTTTCGGCCTGCATAGGCCATAATAAGCGTTACTAAAAAAAGCAATCCGGGCATATGTCCGGATCAAATCGAGCGGTGATCCTAGCAGGACACCTGACTGAATTCACCCGATAATCCCGATACCGATCGGGGTTGCACGTTTGTGGGCAAAATATGAGCGATACAAGCAGATTTGATGACATTGATCCTATTGAGACTCGGGAGTGGCTCGAATCTATCGATTCCGTACTCGATTCAAGTGGACCGGAGCGAGCACATTTCCTGTTGAATCAAATGATCGACTTTGCGCGCAGGTCCGGCGCATATCTACCCTATACGCCGAATACCGCATATCTCAACACGATCGCGACCGGACGGCAGCCCGAATACCCCGGCGACCTTTCGATTGAGAGGCGCATCGAGGCCTATATCCGTTGGAACGCGATGGCGATGGTGGTCCAGGCAAACCGTAAAAGCTCGGAGTACGGAGGCCATATTTCGAGTTACGCGTCTTCCGCGACTTTGTATGAAGTTGGCTTCAACCATTTTTGGCGAGCGCCAACGGATACCCACGGTGGAGATATGGTTTTCATCCAGGGTCATTCATCGCCTGGCATATATTCGCGCGCCTATCTTGAGGGTCGACTGACAGAATATCAGCTAAATGGATTTCGGCAGGAAGCGGGTGGGGAGGGGCTTTCGTCATATCCACACCCATGGTTGATGCCGGAATTCTGGCAATTTCCAACCGTGTCGATGGGTCTCGGCCCGATGATGGCGTTGTATCAGGCACGTTTCATGCGCTATCTCGAGAATCGTCAAATGATTCCGAAAAGTGATCGAAAAGTGTGGTGTTTTCTCGGTGACGGCGAAATGGATGAGCCGGAGTCCATGGGCGCGATCACCATGGGCGTCCGTGAAGGCTTGGACAATCTGATTTTCGTTGTCAATTGCAATCTGCAGCGTCTCGACGGCCCCGTTCGCGGTAACGGCAAGATTATTCAGGAACTCGAGGCAGCGTTCCGGGGTGCCGGATGGAACGTTTTAAAGGTCATTTGGGGTTCCCGCTGGGATCCGTTACTCGCAAAAGATACCGATGGACTACTAAAGCGTGTCATGGAGGAGTGTGTCGACGGCGAGTACCAAAATTTCAAGGCTAAAGGCGGCGCGTATGTCCGTGAACATTTCTTTGGGCGGTATCCCGAAACTGAATCTATGGTCGCCAATATGTCGGATGACGAAATCTGGCGGTTGAATCGTGGTGGGCACGACTCGAGCAAAGTGTACGCAGCCTATGAAAACGCAATAAACCACAAAGGTCAGCCGAGCATTATTTTGGCGAAGACCGTGAAGGGATTCGGTATGGGTGCTGCTGGCGAGGGCCAGAATGTCGCGCACCAACAGAAAAAACTCGATGTTGAGGCACTTAAGGAATTCCGGGACCGGTTCAATATTCCTGTCGCGGACAAAGATATTGACGACATTCCATATTGCAAACCAGATGCCAATAGTCTGGAAATGGAATATTTGCAAGAGCGCCGCAAGAAGCTGGGTGGATATTTGCCGGCGCGGCGTACGAAGTCTGACGCGCTACCGATTCCGCCACTTGAAGCATTCAAGACGCAGCTCGAAGGAACCGGGGAACGCGAAGCCTCAACCACAATGGCGTTTGTGCGTATTTTAACAACCCTGTTGCGCGACAAACAGATTGGCAAAAATATTGTGCCTATCGTGCCTGACGAAGCGCGCACATTTGGCATGGAAGGTATGTTTCGGCAGGTCGGCATCTATTCGTCGAAAGGGCAACTGTATACGCCGCAAGACGCGGATCAATTGATGTTCTACCGCGAGGATAAGCAGGGACAGATCCTTGAAGAGGGCATTAATGAAGCCGGTGCGTTTTGTTCTTGGTTGGCATCTGGCACCTCGTACAGCAACCATGACGTGCAAACGATACCGTTCTACATTTACTACTCGATGTTCGG
>JABIUH010000391.1 GCA_018701055.1 Woeseia sp.
CTCAGTATTGAAGGTCAGAAAGTCGACGACCTCAAATGAATAGACGGCCAGCGACCTACCCCATTGCTTGAGCTGTGTGTTTGTTTCGCCCGTTAGCAAAACGGTCAAAAACTGCACCACCACAACGGCAAATGTGACGAGTCGCGACAGAGCATAAAGTAGCGAACAAATAATCATAAAAATCAAGCGGACCCACGTCGAACACGTTTTGACGTGTTTTTCAAGATCACTGCCGCGAGCCGCACCGCCTGAATTCGATTCGGCGTGCGGTGGTACATGGTCCATTGGTTGATCACTGCTGGTCATAGCTTCATCCTCACGTTTTCAGGCCAACCCTGACGTGCATAGTATACGCGCTACCACTTGGACCGGAAATATACGCGGAAAGTTCATGGCAGAACTAGAGACCGCGACTAATCTGCGTTAGTCACCAGGAGACCGGCAAGCGCCGATTGTTAGATTGTCACAAAGGCCGGACGGGCCTCAGGAATTGGCTAGCCCTGGTAGAAATACCACCCAGCAGCGAGAACGAGTGCGAACGCCAGTGATTTAACCAGACCACCAATACCAGCGGGCTGATCCGCGAAATTCTTGATGACACGTTCGGGGCCATGCGTTCGAGAAGCTCGGTCCACCAACACTTTCGCGTTCGCAAGGCCCAAGCCAGTCGCCGCACGAAGCAATTTGATTGCCTCGATCTTTTGTCCCTGCCGAATCGCCTCAATAACGTCCTCGGGCAATTCATTTACTGTAACGATTACTTCCGATTTCATTGCAGTGCTCATGATTGTTCAGAATCCCAGGAAAGCGTAGCAATTCAAGGCTCTATAGATCGGTGTCACAAGTCTCAAATCTAGGCAGAAATTCAGCATGACTTAGTTCCTTGGGATGAAATCCCAGACAAAATTATCGCGATTCGGCATAGATACGGCCGGCAGTGACTCTGCATTCATCATTTGCTCCTCATCGATGACGTCATTGATAAAAAGCAGATACGCGGTGACAGCGTAAAGCTCGTCATTAGACAACGTGCCTGGCGTCTGAAACGGCATTGCACGTCGCACATAATCGAAAATTGTCGTCGCGTAGGGCCAAAAACTACCGAGCGTTTTAACCGGTATTGCCGTGGTCAGAGAACCATGTCCACCAGCCAATCGAGCATTAATACCGTCCTCACCGTTCTTGCCATGACAGGCAAAGCAGTGATTCTGATAAACCATTGCACCCTCAACCGCACTCCCTGATCCATTCGGCAAGCCCTTACCGTCAGGCTCTACGGTGACATCCAATGCGTTGAGATCGTTCGCTGAAACCGGCTCACCAAATCCAGGGGATTCGTCAGCCAAGGCGTTCAGGCCGAAAAACATGATCAGCAACAGCTGATACCTAGGCGTAGACATTACTTACCTCCCCATCGGCGCCAACACGCCAGGCCTGAATTCCGTTGTAATGATAAAATGCTGCTCGTGATCGTCCTTCCAATGCAACCGCTCGAGTGGGCTGTACGCGCCCGTCCTGGTCGGTCGCCCGACTGAGAATCGTCGCCGGCCCACCGTTCCAATTCCATGCGCTACGAAACCGCGTCAGACATTTCGGCAATACATGCTCGTCAAGTGCCGCATCCGCCCAGGTCGCGCCACCGTCCGCAGAAATTTCAACACAACGAATTTTGCTAGTGCCAGACCAAGCGATACCTGATACCTGGTAAATGCCGGGTCCTTGCATTGACAGCCCAGGTGACGGACTAGTGATAACCGATTTAACGCCCATGGGGAAACTGAAAAGTTTCGAGACGCCGTCTGATTGCAAATCAGAATACTTTGAAGTCTCGTCTCTGGTCATTGCGGGTTGATCCAGAACCTTAATGGTCCGCAACCACTTAACGCAGGCGTTACCCTCCCAGCCAGGAAGGAACAGCCGCATCGGATAGCCATTCGATGGACGTAAACGTTCGCCGTTCTGGTATAGCGCGACTATTGCGTCATCCATTACCTTTTCTAGCGGCACACTACGACTCATCATCGCCGCATCAGCACCA
>JABIUH010000166.1 GCA_018701055.1 Woeseia sp.
GAGCAGACTATGGTGCGAAAGTTCGCTGGAACAACTTCGATCTAACTGAACCGTCGATTCGAACCCATGTTTCCGACGGTATGCGGCTGACTCACTTAGAAATTGTCTACGACAACATACTCACTTGCGTAATAGATGAAGATGGAATTATCTCGAAACTGCGATTCGTTGGTATGGAAGAAGGCTCCAGCGACGCACTCGACCCCATCTCCCGACAAGATGCTGAATTCGTCGTACTATCTGGCTCACTTCGAAATTTAATCGCGGATCTGGGTAAGTCTCTCGGAGGTCTGGTCTAGATCGACCTCTTTTTTTGCAAGCGCGCCAACCACCGAAAATCCAGGGGTTTGTCGAGATAGTATGTATCAGATACTAGTCTTTCTAAAGGCGGGTCCCAACGGACTCGAACGAGGATATAAAAACGCCCGATGAAATTCACTTGATCGAGTTTCGATCGAAAGGGAATTTTTTAAAATTTCGAGATGACGAAAGGATGGCTCTTCTGTCAGACGAAAGAATGATCGCCATATCAAATACAGTGACTTATTCTTCTGCAGAATTCATTGATTACGCTTTAGTTGAGGTTTAGAGGTGCGCCACACTAGTTTACGCGAAGGCCTGTCTTACGCCTGTTAGCGGTTGTTGAGGTAAGATCTGTGAAAAGATCCGCTTGTAGCCAATGCGGACGTTTGCATATTCGAGGAATGATCAATTGACTGACCGAGAAAACGACTTCGGGCAACCCATCGGGCCCGACGTACCAGGGTGGCAGGCTGCGGCGAAACCGTCTCGAAAACCTATTCGGGGGCGGTTCTGCAAGATTGAGTCGCTGGATACGCAAGTTCATCTTGACGATCTTTATGACGCTTATTCGAATGACGTCAATGGTGTGCTTTGGACTTACATGTTTGTTGGCCCCTTCAAGTCAAAAAACGATTTTCGCGCGTGGTTAGATTTAGCGTGCGCTGAGAATGATCCCCTATTTCAGGCCATCATTGATTTGTCGACAAACAAGGCTGTTGGCATTGCCGCTTACATGCGAATCCAGCCTGATGTCGGAGTCATCGAGGTAGGCAACATTACTTATTCGCCACTTCTTCAGAGAACATCATTGGCAACGGAGGCAATGTTCTTATTAATGAAGCGCGTATTCGATGAACTTGGCTACCGCCGGTATGAATGGAAATGTGATTCGCTTAATGCCGCTTCAAGGAAAGCGGCTAAGCGGCTTGGGTTTTCATTCGATGGAATTTTCGAACAGGCGATTGTTTACAAAGGGCGGAATCGTGATACGGCGTGGTATTCGATTCTTGACCGAGATTGGATTTTTTTGAAGGGCGCGTATATTAAGTGGCTCGATCAAAAGAACTTCGACGAACACGGAAATCAGAAACAGAAACTCGAACATTTCATTTCTGTAGAACGTACTTCTTCAGAATAGTCGACTTAAACTTCGCCGCAGACATTGCGGTAATATCGGGGAAACAATTGACTCGCAATCAAATCTGAATATTTGTCGAAGTCTTGTGAGTACGGTTCATTACTAGAATTAATCATGGGGAAACTCGAAATGTCACAGGCCAGCCAGTTTAGGTCAACCGTCGTTGCAATATTCACCGTGCTGGGGTTGATCGCAGCGGTAGAGTCAGTCGCGCAGCACAACAATCCGTATCGCGCCTATTACGGTTGGGCAAAACTGCCGGAGGGTAGAGTTCAAGGTGTAGTCGCCGGCATTTATGCAGATCCCGATGGTAAACATATGTGGTTGATGGATCGATGTGGTGGAAACAACTGCGCCGGTGTCGACGTAGATCCCATCCTTAAACTCGACCTGGAAGGAAATTTGGTCAAGAGCTTTGGTAAAGGCTTGTTTGGGTGGCCGCATGGGTTCTTCGTGGATCATGAAGGAAATCTCTGGGTAACTGAAGGGTCACCCGCTGGCGAGCGTCGCGGTGAAGCCGGATTCAAGATTGGCAAAGGCCACCAGGTTTATAAGCTGAGTCCTGAGGGTGAAATTTTAATGACGCTGGGCGAAGCGGCCGTCCCCGGAGATGATGAGACGCACTTCAATGGACCTTCTCATGTACTAGTCGCCCCCAATGGTGAGATCTGGGTGACCGATGGGCATCGTGGCGGCAACAATCGTCTGGTGAAATTTTCGAAGGACGGGGAATTCATTTTGCAGATAGGTGGCGGTATTGAATCCGCAACTGCGGAGCATGGCCTGTTCAATGATCCGCACCATATTGCAATGGACTCTCAAGGCCGACTTTTCATTTCCGATCGCGGTAATAATCGAATCCAGATATTCGATCAAGACGGAAGCTTCGTCGGGTTGTGGACACACTTCGGGAGACCGAGCTCGATCGCAATTGGTGCTGACGACAGAATTTACGTCGTTGATGGCACAACTTCGTTGACCGGCGTCCTGAACCAGCAGATGTACAGTGGCCAGACGGCCAACGGTGGTGGCAGCTACGGCTACAATCGTGGCATCTGGGTTGGTAATGCCAAGAATGGCTCGGTTGAGGCTTTTATTCCAGAGTTAGAAATCTCTGGATTTGAGGATGGCGTACCGCTCGGCGTTGATCAGGAGTTTATTGGTTTGCACCCTGACGGCAGCA
The DNA here is from genome assembly GCA_018701055.1 of Woeseia sp. Lineage (GTDB taxonomy): Bacteria > Pseudomonadota > Gammaproteobacteria > Steroidobacterales > Woeseiaceae > SZUA-117. The sequence continues at coordinate 2,625 of JABIUH010000166.1, forward strand.
TTCTCGTGGGTGAAGTTGAAATCGGTGAGCGTGAGGGTCGACGTTTGGTGCAGTGGATTAATGTCAGAAACTAGTCGGCAGTTTTCCGGTTCGTAGTTGATCGTATGCTGGAGAAGTTTCGAGAGTCTCTATATCGGAATGTTCGCCGCAGGTGAAAGTAGTCATTCGCTACACTAGCTAATCTCCGAAAAACACAAAACGAGAACATATAAAATGGCGCAATCAAGAAAGAATTTCGTTCAAGCGTGTGCGGCGATCGTCGTATCCGTTGTGCTAAATGGTGCTGCCTGGGCACAGAATTTTGTAGCGACTGATACGCAGTCGGTGATGCAATCGATCAATGATTATCGCGCCGAACATGAAACCGAAATTATTAAGGATTTCGCCGCGCTTCTTTCGCTGCCCAATGTCGCCACCAACTTAAGCGACATGACGAAAAATGCGGATCATATCTCTACTTTATTGGAGTCTCGGGGATTCAGTACCAAGCGATTGAGCGCCGGCGGCGCACCCTATGTATATGCCGAGCTATTGAATCCCAGTGCCACTGAGACCGTATTGATCTACGCGCATTTCGATGGCCAACCGGTTCAGGAAGAGAACTGGGTTTATCCTCCATTCGAGCCGACATTGCTGGATGCTCCGCTTCAATCGGGCGGGCAGCCGGTCAACATTGACGACGTTGAAGGTGATTTTGATCCTGAGTGGCGCCTTTACGCTCGTTCGGCCGGTGACGATAAGATGCCAATCATTGCGCTTGTTCACGCACTCGATGCACTGCGTGAAAATGGTATCGAGCTCTCAGTTAATCTGAAGCTACTACTGGATGGCGAAGAGGAGCGCGGGTCTCCCACAGTCGGTCGCATCCTTGAGGAGAATCTCGAACTTTTTGATGTAGATCTGTTGCTCTTTTGTGATGGTCCGATGCATCAGTCTCGTCAAACGCAATTGGTTTTCGGAGTCCGTGGTGGACGTACGCTGGACATTACCACCTACGGTGCAAACCGACCGCTTCACTCGGGTCACTACGGCAATTGGGCGCCTAATCCGATAATGAACCTCGCCTATCTTCTCACCAGTATGCGGGATGAGACGGGGCGGATCCTTATCGACGGCTACTACGACAACGTTGCTACGCTAACGGAGCTTGAGCGAGCGGCGATCGCCGACATGCCAGATGTGGCGCTGCTGTTGCAAGATGAATTGTCTGTGCATACACCCGAGGGCGCTGGTACAAGACTCGAAGAGCTAATTACACTTCCGGCATTGAATGCCCGCGGCATTGTCGCAGGCGGTGTCGGCGACAAAGGACGAAACATCATTTTGTCCAACGCGACGGTTTCTCTAAATCTCCGCCTCGTGCCCAATCAGAGTCCTGAGCGTGTACGCGAGTTGATCGAGGCGCATGTATCTGAACAAGGATTCTATATCGTTCACGAGGACCCAACGAACGAGGACCTGCGCACGCATCAGAAAGTCGCAAAGCTCGACTGGCGAGGTGCCGGCGGACCGGGCCTGCGGACGCCATTAGATCACCCTATGTCACTTCGTCTTGTGAAACTAATGCGGACGATATCTCCAGAGTTGATTGTGACCCCGAGTATGGGGGGCGGGCTGCCGCTGCACGCATTCGACACTCAACTCGAAGCACCCATAATTGTGTTGCCGTTGGCGAACCATGACAACAATCAGCATGCCGAGAACGAGAATATTCGCCTGCAAAACGTGTGGGACGCAATGTCTATTTACGGGACATTGTTAGCTACCTTCGGCGAGATGTAGTGCTGGACAGACATTCTGAGTAAAAGGTCATTGGGTAAAACCCTGCTGTATCGCCGGGATGCGTGCGGTAATCTTACTGAAATCATTTTGCTATAGTATTCAATCATGAATATTCGTCGCTCCGTCGTTGCTGTATCTCTAATCGTACTAATGCTGCCCATCGTGGCGGTTGGCCAAGACCTGATCCGAACGGCAACACCGTCCGTTCGTGGATTGACGGAGACGGATTTTCCGCGCGTTAAAGAAGTCGTGCCGGATGTATATGTTTACGAAGCGTTAACAGGCCCACCGGACGATCGTTATACGACCAATAGCATGTTTGTCGTCACCGAAGGGGGCGTGCTTGTCGCCGACGGACAGGGCGATCTGGAGGAAACTGCGCGGCTTGTCACTGCCATAGCGAAAATCACGGTTCAACCAATTACGCACGTCGTTATTTGCTCCGATCATGGAGATCACACTAACGGCAATCGGTCTTTTCCAGACGGCGTGCAATTTATTGCACAGAAAAACTCGTTGCCGGCATTAGAGCGTGCAGCGACAGACGGCGGCGTAATGCCGGACACAATTGTGGATGATCGTTTGGATCTGCAGTTGGGCGAGCGCGACATACAAATTCTGTTCTTGGGGCGTGCGCATACAGGTGGTGACCTGTTTGTTTGGCTTCCCGACGAAAAGATTCTGTTTACGACTGAAGTCTTCCTAAACCATATGTTTTCCGGTTACCGGTCGGCCTTTGCTCGCGAATGGTTGGTCGCAATGGATGCCGCCGAAGAACTCGAGGCCGACGTATATATACCTGGCCATGGCTTTGTTGATAGCCCGGAAATCCTCAAAGAGGAATGGTTCGAGTACAAAAATCACCTGCAGGCTGTACTCGATGAGGTTACGCGCCTGCACAAATCTGGCCAGTCGGTTGATGAGGCCATTAACCGGGCGGACTTCGGGCCCTATAGCGATTGGTCCGGTGCGGATTCCCAGGGACCAGTTGGAATTCGACGAATCTATGCGGAGCTTAACGGCGAAATCGAATAAGAAAATTAATTTCGCGAGACTGGGTAAGTGAAAACCAACATTGCCGGTCGACTAACACTTGAGAGAGTACCGATGAATAGACTTATTGCATTCTGTTTGCTTCTGGGAACGGTTGCCTGCGCACAAGAAACTAATTCGCCCGATTATAGCGAGTTGGATATCGAGTCCCTGCAAGCGTTAATGGAAGAAGGGCAGCTAACCTCGGAGCGGTTAGTTGAATTTTACCTGAACAGAATTGACGCGATTGATCGCAACGGTCCTGTTCTGAATTCCATCATTGAAGTTAATCCTGACGCACTTGCTCTCGCTCGCGCGCTGGATGAAGAGCGAGCGATGTCAGGCCCGCGCGGACCAATGCATGGTATCCCTGTGGTATTGAAAGCAAACATCGATACTGCGGATAAAATGGAAACGACTGCTGGCTCCCTCGCTATGGCCGGACACAGGGCGAGTGCAGATGCGTTTATGGTCGCGAAGATTCGTGAGTCGGGCGGGTTAATTTTCGCCAAAGCAAATTTAAGTGAGTGGGCTAATTTTCGTTCGACGATGTCAACAAGTGGCTGGAGCAGTATTGGGGGTCAGACCATTAACCCCTACGGTACGCTTAGAAACCCATGCGGTTCATCAAGCGGTTCCGCCGTCTCAGTCGCGGCGAGTCTGACTAGCGTTTCGGTTGGAACTGAAACGGATGGTTCCGTCGTTTGTCCTGCCAGCTCAAATGGAATTGTTGGCATCAAGCCGAGTTTGGGGCTTGTCAGTCGCAGCGGCATCATTCCGATCGCACATAGTCAGGATACGGCAGGTCCGATGGGTCGCACAGTGAAAGACGCCGCAATCTTATTGAACGCAATGGTTGGGCGAGATAGCAATGATCGATTGGCAGATTCATTTCCAGCTGACGTTGCCGATTTTACCGCCAGGCTAACTGACGATGCCTTGCGAGGGGCGAGAATCGGCGTTATCAGTAATTACAATGGAGTCGGCGCTGATATTCGAGTTGATGCCATATTCGAGGAAAACGTAGCGCAACTTCGGGCTCTAGGTGCGGAGGTTATTGATTCACTCGAGATTGATTTGGAAGGTATGGGCAATTCAGAGCGTGAAGTCTTGGCGTATGAATTCAAGGCGGGCCTGAATGCTTATTTGAAAAACGCTAACGCTCCGGTGCGCGATTTAGCGGAGGTCATCGAGTTCAACTCTGCCAACGCCGATCAGGCAATGCCCTTGTTCCAACAGGAAATACTCGTAATGGCGCAAGCGAAAGGACCATTGACCGATACTGAATATCTTGAAGCGCTTGCGACGAGCAAGCGCATCTCTCAAGCGGCCATCGATACGCTAATGTCCGAGCATAATCTTGACGCATTGGTGGCGCCAACCATGGGCCCGACCGGCATGATCGATCACGTGAACGGGGACCAGTGGGCGGGTGCGTATACTGCGCCCTATGCAGCGGTTTCAGGCTACGGAAGCATTTCAGTTCCTTCCGGATATGTTGCTGATCTACCGGTTAGTATTTCGTTTTCCGGTGGTGCGTTCAGTGACGCAGCGTTGATTCGATATGCGTATGCATTTGAGCAAGCGACGAAAGTACGTAGGCCACCCCCGCTGTAGAGTCCATGCTCCCCGCGCGCGTCATTACGAATCACGAAGTGATGACGTAATTCGTTTCTTTCAATACCGATTGAAGCGCGTTGCTGCGCTCGCGATGACGCACTGAGCCCAGTCGCTGCCTGCGTTTTTTTCTTGTGGGGTCAGAGTACTACTCTGACCCCACATCGCTATCAATCAATTTCGATCGTTCCTTCACATACCAATACGCAATTGCCACCAATCCAGGTTTGGATATGATCTCCCTGTCGATGCGCTCGTGCTTCTAAAACGCTCGGTCTGCCCATTTCAACGCCTTGCGAAATGCGCCAGGTCTGCTCAGCAGTGTTGTTAGGGTCATTGTGCATTAACAGTGCGACCAGGCCGCAGTTCGCACTGCCAGTGGCGGGGTCTTCTGCTACACCGTCGAACGGTGCGAACATGCGAGCACGAATATCGAACTCGTCGTTACTTCTTACGTACAGGTGAACGTCCGGTACGATTCCGTCATCGAGGAGTCGTTTAAACTCAGTCAAGTTGGCCTGAGCTCTCTGCAATGCGTCGCGCGTCGCAAGCTCGACCACTAAGAACGGCAGGCCAACGCCAGCAATCTGAGGCAAATGCGTTGAGGTGGCGATGTCTTGCTCGTCTAGTGAAAGCGCCTCTGCCATCCTTGCAGCATCCACAGTCTTACCCAATGTTAGCCCTTGCGGAGCGGTCAGTTCGCAGTGGATTAAGTTGTTTTCATCATGCCTAATATCAACCGAAACGGTGCCTGCCTCTTCGTCGAAATGGACCGTTTTTCCATCGTTGATATCTCCAAATTCACCGGTTTTGGCTAAAACAAAAGCGGTGCCGATGTTTGGGTGTCCTGCAAAAGGGACCTCAGTTGCCGGTGTAAATATGCGAACTGCGCGATCGTGCGCGTCATTTCCGGGAAATACGAACGTACTTTCAGAGAAGTTAAACTCACGCGCGACCTGCTGCATTTCGGTTTTATTCAAATCGTTCGCGTCTGGCAATACCGCAAGTTGATTGCCGCCGAAGCGAGTGGTGGTAAAAACATCGCAGATGAAGTATTTGAATTTTCGCATTATCGAATATGGCCTTCGGTTATCAACTGTTAGTAACTAAATGACAGTGTTCAATCCGCCAAGCTGATGGTGGTGAAACGAATATGAA
>JABIUH010000394.1 GCA_018701055.1 Woeseia sp.
CTTCGTTGAGAATCCCAATTGAAAACCAACTGCCAGCGCTCACGGTATAGGCGGCATAAACTGATACACCAATCTGGCGTCCTGCGACTGTTACCTGGTCGTATGGAATGGTCGCGTAGTGTGCAGCGGGTGCTTCCAGATATTTGTAGCGTTTGTTGTCGTCATACAGTGACCCGACTATCTTTAGAACGTCATTTTTGTGCCAGCGTAACCAAACTTTCTTTCGGTGCTTGCCGTCGCGTTTCATCAGTAGTGCATCGCGCCCCTTAAATTCATGGTCCCAATGAATCAGTCGGTGATACCCAAGGTCCCACGGGTCCATATAGTAGTCTTCAATTTGCTTGCTCATGTGGCTGCCGCCTATGGACAGCATTCCTTCGAAACCATCCGCCGGTAGCCATTCGCGATAGGCCAACATGTCATCGCCTGAATATATGGCTGGCAACACCGAACCAACCCATCCTGATTGTGGACCTGCCGTTGAGTAAGTTCGTCCGCCGCCACGTTTCATGCCCAGCGGTTCACCGGCAGAAATCAAAATCTCAAGAACTGCCTGCTTGTGTTCGTATGGTCCCCAAAATTCCATGCCGGGCGCGTCAGCCATGCCATGACGAAGACCTGTGACTTGGCAATCACCAATTTTGAACTCACACATGCCAAAGAACTTGGTGTCAGGCACAGGGCCGCCGTTGCAAGCTTCGAGAATCGCGAACGCATTCGGCCCTTGCAGTTGTAAGCGAAAATCACGTCGACGATTGTCACCGTCCAATACACGATGAGTGTGTGAGATGTCGACGTCATAGTTCTTGGTGGCGGCGACGAAACTTATCCAGTTTCCGGAAGCGGGCTTGCCGATAATATTGAGGCTGCCATTGGCGAGATGGAAGACAATCGCGTCTCCGACGATGAAGCCATCATCAGCACAGTTAACCATCTGCACGGCACGCATCGGTTTGAAATTCGAAAAATCGTTTATTGATAAATCGGATAGCAACCGAAATTTATCCGGCCCGGTCACGTATACATCGGACATATGGTAGGACTGATCGAACAATACCGCAGCGTCTATCCAGGCAGCTTGTTCATCACGCCAGTTGGTGTGTTCATCCGGAACCGGAAAAACATAGAACCCTGTAGGTGAATTTCTGAGCGTGTCTCGCAGATTGGGGACGCGATGAAATTTTTCTTCAAGTGACTTGTGGTCCACGTATTTTCTCCGACTACACTCTCAGCAAAACTCTAATTGAAAAGGACGATGATTACATGGATTGGTTTTCCACCCGGTACGGTTGGCGAGACAATGGCGGCAGTTGGTCAGAATATTCGTGTGTTAATGGAGGAGGGTCATCCTTCCAAGTGGAGCATGGGCATGCGCAGCCCACGACGGGCCTTGGCGAGCGTGGCTTCACCATACGCAGTCTGCCACCCGTCTTTGCGAGCGCAGCGAAGCAAAGCAATCCAATGCTAGAGTGGTCGAATTAACGGATCTGGGAACGCAATGAAAGCCGCGGAAAGAATATTATTTTTGATAGGAAGGTCGCTGCTTGGCCTCTATTTTATCTTGCCTGGCATCATGAAGGTCACGGGTTTCTCAGGCACCGCAGAATACATGGCCGCGCACGGCATGATCTTCGCGCCGTTATTTCTGGTGCTGACAATCATCATCCAAATTGGTGGCGGTATTTGTTTAGTGATTGGTTACCGTACCAAAGAAATAGCGTTTGTTCTTGCTGGTTTGGTTTTGGCTATCAGCCTGGTCATGCATGATTTTTGGTCGCTGGAAGAGGGCATGCAGAAAGGGCATGAAATGCAAAACTTCATTAAGAATATGGCCATTATGGCGGGCTTAATGGTACTGGCGGGTGGTGTTTCGAAATCAGAATCTAACGGCCGAGATTAGTTTTCCAATTAGTAACCGTGCTCGAAATCGACGATGTGCTTTAGCGTTTCTCCCCGCAAGAAACGCTGATAATTCTCAACAAAGATTGGCACGAGCAGTAGCGGATGGCTGATTGCAGAGATGTGCGCCGTAATGGATAAATTAGGCGTATCCCAAAAAGGGCTATCGTCGGGGAGTGGCTCTTCGTCAAATACGTCTAACACTGCGCCAGCAAGCGATCCCCTATTAAGGGCGGTGACAAGTGCATCATCATCAATAACGCTGCCGCGACCGACGTTAACGAAACAGGCGTGAGCGGGTAAATGCGCAAGCGCTTCCGCATCCAACAAGTTCTGAGTTGTTGGCGTGTCGGGTAAGGTCGACACTACGTGATCGCATTGGCCAAGGAATTTATGCAATTCTTTCACCGGTAGAACGTTCGCAATTTCTGCGGTGCTTCTGCCTGATCGACTTAAGCCGATTACTTCCAGTCCCATGGCCCTAGCAGACATCGCGATGTGTTGGCCAATTGAACCTGTACCCATGATGCCCAATTGCTTGCCAGCTAAGTTGCCTGAGTGTGCTTGGTACCAATTGTGTTTGCGTTGTTCAGCGAGGCGTTCATTGATCTTCAACTCATGGGCGAGCAAGTAGCCCAGCGTGTACTCGGACATTTGCGGGCCAAATACATCCTTCACGCCCGTCAGAACGTAGTCACGTCGATCGTGCTCGATAAATGGCGTAACACCGGCCCACGATGATTGAATCCATTCAATGTTCGGTAGCTCGGGCAATAACTCAACGATCATTGCGGGGTTGCCGAAGAGAATTGTTTCGCCCGAATACGCTTTACGCGCATCATGAACATTCGTGTATGCAGAGATTGGAATTGGCGACGAGGCGAGTCGTGCGACTTCCGCCACAAATTCGTCTGCCATCGCCGTTAGTATCAAACAATTTTTCATAGTGATTTAGTTTAGCCGAAGACCAGGCCTATCGAGCAAGATCATCGAGAAGATCGGTCAAGGTCGCAATGTTGGCTTCTGCTTTTGGGGACCGCTCAAGACAGATCCGCGCTGTGTCATTGACAACCTGACCTGCGTCCTCGAGTACTTCTCGACCAGCCGGGGTCAGAGCCGCTATCGCAAGGCGAGCATCCCGCTTGCTTTTGACGGTAGATACCATGCCGAGCTTCTCCATTGGACGAAGCGCCCGAGTGACGCCCGCTGGTGTCATTC
>JABIUH010000236.1 GCA_018701055.1 Woeseia sp.
GTCAGTATCCTCAATACGAAGAATGAATTGGCCGCCATGATGCCTGGCATAGAGCCAGCAAAAAAGGGCGGTGCGAACGCTCCCGATATGCAGCACCCCGGTCGGGCTCGGCGCAAAACGTGTCCTGACGGTCATCGACCTGAATGTATCCTGAATGAAAATGAAGCGTAATAGTCTATATGAACAACCGCCTATGTGAGCAGAAAATTCATTATAGCGCAGGCAAAAAAAAACCCCTCACCCGCTTTCGCAAGTGAGGGGCGCGTCTCTTCGTACTTTTAGTCTAACGGACGAAGATTCGGCGGCGCACAACGGCGCCAATAAGGAACAGCAATCCGAAGATGCCAAAACTACCACCACCACCAGATGAGGCTGGCGGCGGAGGCGGATTCTGAATGGTGACCGTACGAACCGCCTCGACCGCTGCATTTCCTGCTGCATCCATGACGTTGTAGGTCACCGAGTAGCTTCCTGCAACTGCGGTGTTAACACCACTCGAATCAATGACAATCGAACCTGAAATGTCGCCGTCGAAATTATCCATCGCCGTTGCACCCAGTTCTGTATAGAAGCTGCCTGTAGTAGTTACCTGCGGATTGGCACCGCTCAATGTAATCACCGGAGCTTCCGTATCCAGCGCAACGACACTCACCGTTCGTGTCATCTCCGTCGCAGCGTTGCCGGCAGAATCCATCACATTATAGGTCACGGTGTAATCGGCAATTACCGCTGTATCCAGGGCAGACAAGTCAGTAACGATCGACCCTGTGATGTCGCCGTCGATATCGTCAGATGCAGTGGCACCCAATTCAACGTAGGCGTCACCCACGACAACAACCTGCGGATTGGCACCGACAAGTGTAATGACCGGTGGGACAGCATTCGAGCTAACCACGGTGATCATGAATGTCTGATGGAAGGTCGAGTCCTGCTGATCATTTGACTCTATGCGAATGGCATACGTACCGGCGACAATAACTCCACCGCTGCCGACCTGTAATTCGGCGTTGGAACCCGAACCAGAGATCTGGAACAGCGCGTTGTCGGTATCGCCTACGCCCGGCACGAGCGAATAGAGGTGCGTGTTGCCAGGGCTTGCGTCCTCACCCGTCAACATTCCGATCGTAGTACCGGCTCCATCCGCCGTCGAAATCGAATTGTTGCTAAGGAAGATATCGGTCACTGGCCGATTTATTGATGCGAGGCCTATCCGCCTGACGCGATCATTCAGGAAATCTACAATGAGCGGATCTCCGTTTGCGTCGACTACCACGTCATGTGGGCCCGCCAGTGTTGCTCGTAACGGATCGCGTCCATCGCCATTAAATCCTCTCGCACCAGTACCAACAACCGTAATAATCCTGTCATCCACATCGACCTTATGGGCCTGGTCGTTGTTGTAGTCGGCAATATAGATGTTGCCTTGCGCGTCACCGCTAACACCGCGCGGGCTTCTGAGACTCGTATCAGTTGCGAGCTCGCCTGCAGTCGCCACACCACCCGCGGTGCCGTCACGGTTCCCGGCGAAAATCGAAATTATACCGGTGCTGGAGAGAACCCGCCGAATGGCGTGATTGCCCGAATCGGCAATGTACAGATCATCATTGCTGTCGACATAGACTCCAAACGGCCCACTGAGGCTCGCCGAAATGGCAAGTCCGCCATTGCCCGAATTGACTGATGCCCCATTACCCGCCACTGTCGAAATCATACCAGCCAGGTCAACCATGCGTACACGCGGACCATTGTTAGCCAATGTCTGACTGCCCTGATCGACGATGTAGATAACACCAGCATCTGTGACAGATACTGACTGCGGATTTTTCAGCGATGCCTCGGTGGCTAGTTGATTGTCGCCGTTATAGTTCTGTCCCGTAACGCCGTCCCAATTGCCGGCAACCGTCGTGATGACATTGTTTATCGCATCGATTCTTCGGACTCGCTTGTTGCCCTGATCGACAATATAGAGGTTGCCCACAGCGTCAAGATCGATGCTGACTGGCTCATTAAACTCGGCCTGAGTCGCATCACCGCCATCACCGGATAAGCCTGCCGTACCAAGTCCCGCGAAAGTCGTGATAGTGCCATTTGTGGCAACGCGACGGATTCTGTTGTTTGACGAATCTGCGATGTACACATTGCCCACCGCATCGATCGCCGCGCCTCTCGGGTTTGAAATAGCCGCCGATATCGCCGGACCATCATTACCTGCAAATCCTGAAACGCCATTTCCCGCAAACCCGTATATATCGAATTTACGGACAAGCACGTAGAGATTCTTGCGACAAGTAGGACCGCAGCTATAGGAATTGGCATTGGCCTCATTCGTCCAATCCGGGTTGAGACCGGGGTTAGTGCCTATACCTACATCATCAGGATTTCCGTTGGATGTATCCCAGCCATTGTAGGCAAGGATCGTTTGCGGCGTTCCATAGTTATGAACCTGCATCGATCCCCTCGCCTGTGAAGTGCCACGGGTATCGTCGAAGTCATAAGTTGCCGAATTACCACCAATCCCACCTAATCCTTCGGCTTGAGAGTAGTTGTTGTTCCAGAACTCGATATTGCCAGTCGCAATATCGGTACCGGGTGTGACACCGGAGCCAGTACTGGCAAATACATTCATGTTGTTGACAGCTTGCTGAAACCCGACACTGACTGGAACGCCGGTATCGCGGACATTTGTAGTAAACGCGTCCATGGACACCCAGGTCCACTCCAGGACCCCGTTGATTTCCAGCTCCATGCAGTAAGCAATGCGATTAAAGCTTACTGAAATTCCGCTATTGTCTGTCGTGTAGGCTGGTTTTTGGCCAGCGGTATCATCGTCGTCGGAAATATCCAGATGGTAAATCAGTGAATATTCGCCAAACTCTGAAACGTTTGCAGCGCTGCAGCCATCGGTATCGAACGCTTGTGCAGGTGCACCAACGAACACAACCAGTAATGCAAAAAGCATTTGGCTAGCCCCGTCATAATAGGTCCAGTTGCTATTTTAGGGTTTCTCGATACTGGAGGAACCGATGAAGGGCAAGCGATTTACAGAAGAACAAATAATACGGATTTTACAAGAGGCAGAATTTGGACTTTCAGTGGCGGATGTTTGCCAC
>JABIUH010000143.1 GCA_018701055.1 Woeseia sp.
CTAAGTTTGGATTGGGTTGAGTCAAATGACGGGGTTACGACCCGCATTCTCGAAATTCAGCAAACGGTTTCCCTCACCGCCAAATCGAGTCGCGAAATAGCCGATTGCAAGACCAACGATCGCGCCCTCCAATGCGAACCAGTAAGGAGATGCGATCAATCCATTTGGACCGAATGCTGTCAGCATGAATCGACTTAAGGTTTCGTAGGCGAGTAGGGTAAGAACAAAGTTCATCCACGCGCCGAGAATTGGAGCGCGAATCCACCACGGCATTGGCAATTTGAGAATCGGATGCCAGGTGAAAACACCGAATACACCAATGATCGCACCGAACGTTGTGTACCAAAGCAAGACACCCCAGCGAACTTACCGATTGCAATGCGTCTTACCAATGAAGGATTGTCAAACATACTTGCTCTCCAAAAAACCTTTAGCCGCGATCTTCGTCATGCTGCATCGCTAATGTGGGCGTCGATCGCTGAGTGGAACCAGCTCGGTTTGACGACTAGTAAATCGCACGGAAGGTGTTCCAGAGTCCGTTCGGCTGTCGCGCCTATGAATAGGCGTTTCATCGTATTTCTCGAGACTGCGCCCATAACCACGACTGCCGCATCCAAATGGTTGGCTAACTCGGGCAGCTCTTCGTGTACAAGGCCGGCGACAAGATGGGTGTGATCCGCTGGAATGTTGTGAAAATCGATGACTTCAGTGAATTTCCTTTGATGCTGCTTAGCTATTTCCTTTTCGATCTCGGGTAGTGGAAACGATACCGGCGCGTAGGCGGACGCAGTTACCGAAGAGAGCGCAATGCGGGGGTCATACGAGTGAAACGCGTGAACATTGCCATTAACGGCGGCTGCCAAAGATTTGCTGACTAACAAGATCTCGTCGTCCAGTGCAGGCGGCTTGTCGTGGCCGTTGAGGGGATCCACTGCGGCTATTAGCTTTGGGGCATCGCTGAACTCACCTGGCTTGACTAGCCACAATGGGACCGGACACGTGCGGATTAGATTCCAGTCGGAATTTGTGAAAAACGATCGGGATAATGCCGAGTGGTGATGCGTATCCTTAAAAACTACGTCGGATTTAAGCGCGATCGCCTGTCGCGCAACGCCTTGATGCATTGGGTGATACCAAACCGCAGTCGTTGCGACCACAAGACCATCGGCACGTAATGGATTCGCCAATATCTCAAGCCTTTCACGTAGGCCCTCCAGCACATCGGCGCGGGTTTTTTGAAGAGATGTTGAATCGGAATACCATTCGCCACCAAGATATTCGTTGTAGTAACAGATCAGCAGATCGAGCGCCGCGCCGGTGCGCTTGGCAAGCCATGTTGCCCGCGCTAACGCCGGTTGCTCCGTTTCGGTTGGATCGATGACGCAGAGTATTCGAGAGAAGCTGGTCATAAGTTCACCTGTTTTGTGAATTGAGTGAGTGTTCGCCGCTATTCTAGGTCCGCAGGGCATTCGCACCTATACGATGAGATGCGTACTGTTTTTGGGAAAGTACCTATGTAATCGGACAGCATTTTTCCCGGGTACTCCCACGTCGCCGTGATTGGGTTTTTCGGACTACGTGGGCCGCGCGCTGCCTCACTTCGGATCTAAGGACTATTACGTATGCGGTATCAGGTTCATCACCGCTACACTAAGCCCTGGTTGAACGGTGAGAAGGTCATGACGATGTCAATGGACGTTCGAGGTACAGACGTGATCCGTGCGCAATCGCTGTCGAAGGCGGAAGGAAATTCAGTTCGCGTTGAACGCATGAATGTGAATTCGAAACAGCGGGCGACTGAAATCGAAAACGGTGAAGTTGTCGATGCGCTGGGCAATGAGGCACGCGAAGAACGGGTTAAGGTTTTCGATACTTTGTCACGGATGTCCTCGAGTAGATTTGGCCTAGGTATGACATGTGCTTGGCCAATCAGTGGCGAGCGCTTGCGTGTATCTCCATGCGCCATGAAATGCATAGACAGCGCAACAGCTAACCAGTCGCACGAACAGCGCTTATGAATTGCGGCCGTTATGGTGTCTTTACATAGCCATGCACCCGTTGGTTCACCTCGCAATAATCTGGACCAGTGTGTTCGTTGCCGTTGTCGCGGCGAAAAAGTCCCGGCTGACACCCGTTTTGTATTTCATGTTCATCGGGTTCGCACTAGCGAATGCCGGGATCCTGCCCGAAGAAAGTGGACCTTTCATTCGAGAATTCGCAGAACTAGGCATTATTTTTGTCATGTTCGCGTTGGGTTTCGAGGAAACAACCGACAACTTTCTCAAAAGCATTAAGAAGAGTTGGGGAATTGCGTTCTTCGGTGCCATCGCGCCATTCGGTATCACGTATTTCATCGTCTACCAGATCTGGAGCGATACCAACATTGCGCTGATGTCTTCGCTAGCAATGACTGCCACTGCGGTGTCTCTGACGATGGTGTCGCTTCGAAGTGCCGGTCTTCATACCTCTGCTGTTGCAACCCGCATAATGACCTCCGCCGTATTAGACGATATCGGTGCTTTGGTAATGGTCGCAATTGTCGTTCCGATTGCGGCAGGTGATGGATCTCTAAGTGCAGCAGGTATAGCTTTTACCGTTGGCAAGGCGATGTTGTTTTTTATAGTCGTCACTGCTGTCGGTGCCTGGATTTTTCCACACCGCCTCAAGGGCTGGATTAGCCGTGTACCGTTTGTGGGCGACTACGGTGTCAAACAATTGCTGACTGTGGACGGTGGTAAGCATGCGGCTCTCGCAATCTTGTTGCTCGCCCTTGTTGTTGGGCTGATTGCCGTGAAATTTGGATTTCACCCTGCGGTCGGCGCCTATATGGCCGGATTGATTCTAAAAGAGGAGTATTTCGACTTACCGCAAGATGAATTAGCCGATTCGATGCCGACAGCGAGTAACGCCTATCTCGAGACAAAAACCATTGTCGATAGCGCTGCATTCTCTTGGATCGGCCCGGTATTTTTCGTCGATCTTGGAGCGAAACTCATTTTCGATCTGGATACGCTCATACGGATATTTCCTTATGCCGCGATACTGACTATTGGCATCATTCTGTTTCAGGTTTCATCAGCAAGTATTGCTGCGCGTTTCACGGGTGGTATGAATTGGCCAGCCAGTTTGATGATCGGGTTTGGCATGCTTGGCCGGGCCGAGTTGGCCTTCGTCGTCATTGATATCGCATACGTGCAGCATTCGATACTGCACGCCGACGCGTTTTTCACGTTGATGATTACAGCGTTCTTTTTGAATGTCGCCGTACCGCTTAGCATTGGTTGGTGGCGGCCTTATTATCTGAGCGCAATGTCAGGTGATGATGCATAGACTTGGATGGCAATCCATCTGCAATACTATTTTTCGTGTCTTAATGATCGTCCGAGGCGACGCCGGGATTAAATTCGACATGACAGGTCTCGCACGGTGTATAGAGTGCGTCATTCGCTTCCCAAAGTTGTTCCAGGTTCCGTAGTTTAATTGCCTGCCTCGCTGCATCGAGTGCAGCAACCTCTTCGTCAATATAGGTCTGCCAGGCGGCTTTGCTCGCCCACTTTCTATCGCTATTTCCGCTACCGCCTTGCCGCGCTTGTGCAAACGCATCGATAAGTTGTTTCGCGGCATCATCAAATACCTTCCATTCTGCGGCTGATTGAGGGTCTTCGACACCCCACAATGTATCTGAGGCCGGCGTTATTCGATTCAGCATCAAAACTTTGATCGACATGTCAGAAAGCGCTGAATCGGCTGCGATGGGGACGTCCTGAGCCAATGTCGCGGTTCCGACTACGAACGAAAGCAACAGTAATCTGAGCATTATGGAGTACCTCGCATGCATGGCGGTGCTAATAATTCTGGTTTTCTCCGGTGCAAGCCTGCTGCGGTTCAGCGCCTTTTGTAATCAGGGCTTATACTTAGCGCATTCGTTACCGACAGGTCCACCGATGCCATGAATCTCTAC